>NZ_AXAA01000011.1:0-77511 GCF_000472625.1 Caloramator sp. ALD01 | reverse complement strand
AATAAATATTATTGAGGATATAAGAGATGAGAGATTTACAATAGAAGATACCTGGAATAACCCAGTATTTGAAAAAACTTAATGCAACAATAAAATTGGAAATTAATTATTTAAATTTCTTGGGGTAGGGGGAGTTATAACTATTTTTATAATCTACAGGGATGGCGGAATACCATTTCTTCAATAAGATGTAATAAGATATAATTTCAGTAAAAATAAAAATTCTACTGGAATTTTACTGCGAAATCTCTGTATACCATTGGAAATTGTTGATTTTGATACTATAGATAAAAATACAACTATCGTAAAAATAATGTTTGTCGATCCCGAGGAAAAGTTAAATAAAGTTATTGAATTGCTTCCAAAGGAATTATATGACAAATATACAATAGTTAGAAGTGCACCATTCTTTTTAGAATTTCTAAATAAGAAGGTCAATAAGGGATTTGGCGTAAGATTACTTGCCGAAAAACTTGGAATTAAACCAAGTGAAGTAATCTGCATAGGAGATGCTGAAAATGACATACATATGATAGAATTTGCGGGTTTAGGAGTTGCTATGGGAAATGCATTTCCAGAAGTAAAGAAAAAAGCTGATTATGTAACAAAGACTAACGAAGAAGATGGAGTTGCCCACGTAATAAAAAAGTTTGTGTTAAAGGAAGAAACAGCATAAAAAGCACTGCCTATGGCAGTGCTTTAATACTACTAAAATTGAGTAAGCCTGTAAGCCGAGTTCTGTCGAGAATGGTCATCTATCTAGACCTACTGTTGCCAGTAGGTTCAAGCGACACTACCCGAGGGCGTGCCGGGCCAGCACATACGCCCTTCTACTTGGTCTTGCTCCAGGTGGGGTTTACAGAGCCACACTGTCGCCAGTGTGCTGGTGAGCTCTTACCTCACCTTTCCACCCTTACCACGCAACAAAAGTTGCACTCATCAATCCAAAGATTGATTATGGCGGTATATCTCTGTTGCACTTTCCTTAGGGTCGCCCCCACTGGGTATTACCCAGCACCCTGCCCTATGGAGCTCGGACTTTCCTCTCCCGTAAAAAATTACGGCAGCGACCATTCAGCTTACTCAACATTATTTCGTTGTTACATTTTTAGATTATATCACTTATAATCGACTTTGTAAACAAGAATAATTTACCTATATAAAATAGAATGGTTGTTTAGAGTAGGTTTTCATAACTTCAATATTATCAAAATTGCTTGTTAGCAATGTATATATATCTTCAATAAACACTTGCTCAAGTCCAAAATGTGTTACATCCAACACAACGATGTCATTTTCGATAGCATCGATTGCAATATGATGTTTTACATCACCAGTTAGAATTAAATCACATCCTTTAGACTTTGCAACATTAATTAGGTCGCTACCCGATCCCCCTATAACAGCAACTTTATTAATTTTTTTATTTTTGTCACCGATTAATGTAATCATTTTTAGATTAAATATTTTTTTTACTTGCATAGCAAAATCTTTAGCAGAAAGTGGAATATCTAAATATCCTATTCTTCCTAATCCTTGAGGGAGAGTATTTTCAAGCTTTATAATATCAAATGCTGGTTCTTCATAGGGATGATTTTTAACTAAAGTATTTATAACAGTGTTTAAATTTGAGGCAGTTACAATAGTTTCAATTTTAATTTCTTCAACTCTTTGTAATTTATTTATTTGGCCAATAAATGGGTTAGTTCCATTTAATGGTCTAAATGTACCTTCACCTAAAACATTAAAAGAACATTTATCGTATTTACCAATACAACCTGCCCCTGCATTAAACAATGCTTCCTTTAGTTCTTCTGCATATTTTGTAGGAACATATGTTATAATTTTATATAATTTTTCTTTATTTGTTTCTTCAAGTACAGACACATTTTTTAAATTTAGTTTTTTTGATATGACATCATTCATACCATCATTAGCTATATCATAATTAGTATGAAGTGCATAAACATTTATATCATTTTTTATTAAGTCGTATATCATCGTTGCAAAACTACTTTTTTTATTTAAATTTTTAATTGGCTTAAATATTAATGGGTGGTGACTTATAATTAGATTTACTTTATTTTCAATTGCTTCCTTTATAACCTCTTTGGTAATGTCTACCGTTACTAAAATTTTATTTATTTTGTTATTTTCATCGCCAACTAATAAACCAACATTATCATACTCTTCTGCATATTTTTTGGGATAACGTTCCTCAATAAAATTTATCAAATCTTTTAATATTACAGACATTTTTTCAACTCCTTAAAACTATTTATTAAATTTTCAACTTCTTTATATTTATTATAATGTAAATTAATATCTAATCCCATTAAAATTTTTTCAAAATGTATTATTTTGTCATCTATATAATTTAAAGTTTCTTTACTTTTTTTCATTATATTTACCGGACCTACAAAAAATTCTGCTTGTAAATTGTATTTATTTTTTTTACCATAAGTAACCTTTAATATATGATAATACTTATTTTCATCTTTAATAATATCCTCATCAATAATATAAAAGTTCTCATTATAAAGTTCTTGCCTTAGAACCTCGGGATATTGTACTGGTTGTAGAATTAGGTAGTTTGAATTTTTAGCTACATCTATATCGTTTTTAATAATATCAGCAATTAAATTTCCTCCCATTCCTGCAATAACAATGGTTTCTGCTTCCCCTTCTTTTAAGGTTGTAAGACCAGGACCTATTCTTAAATCTATTTTATCAAGCAAACCATATCTCTTTATGTTTTTTAAAGCAACATCAATAGGTCCTTTTTTTATGTCACTTGCAATTGCTCTTTCACATTTTTCTTCTAATATAGCCTTTATTGGTATGTATCCGTGGTCTGTACCTATATCAGCCAAACATTTTGATTTATCTATCATATTAAATACAGCTTCTAATCTATTAGACAATAACAATTTCTTCACTCCTTTAAAAATAAAAGGCCTACTGCTGTAAGCCTATTAATCTAAATAATCCTTTAATTTTTTGCTTCTACTTGGATGTCTCAATTTTCTTAGAGCCTTTGCTTCAATTTGTCTAATTCTTTCTCTTGTAACCTTAAACTCCTTACCTACTTCCTCTAATGTTCTTGCTCTACCATCATCTAATCCAAATCTTAATCTTAGAACTTTTTCCTCCCTTGGAGTAAGTGTATCTAATACATCCATTAATTGTTCTCTAAGCATAGTATATGCTGCTGCTTCTGCTGGTGCAGGTGCATCATCATCAGGTATAAAATCTCCTAGATGACTATCTTCCTCTTCACCGATAGGAGTTTCAAGAGATATTGGTTCCTGAGCTATTTTCAGTATCTCTCTTACTTTGTCAACTTCCATATCCATTTCTTTTGCAATTTCTTCTGCTGATGGTTCTCTTCCTAACTCCTGGAGAAGTTGTCTTGAAACTCTTATTAATTTATTTATTGTTTCTACCATATGAACAGGTATTCTAATTGTTCTTGCTTGATCTGCTATAGCTCTTGTTATAGCCTGTCTTATCCACCACGTTGCATAAGTTGAAAATTTATAACCTTTTCTATAATCAAATTTTTCAACTGCCTTAAGGAGACCTAAATTACCTTCCTGAATTAAATCAAGAAATAACATACCTCTCCCTACATATCTTTTTGCTATACTTACAACAAGTCTTAAATTTGCTTCTGCAAGTTTTTTCTTTGCTTCTTGATCCCCTTTTTCTATTTTTTTAGCAAGCTCAATTTCTTCATCAGCTGAAAGTAATGGAACTTTACCAATTTCCTTTAAATACATTCTAACAGGGTCATCAATACTTATTCCTTCTGGAATTGATAAATCAAGGTCTTCTTCTAAAAGTTGTTCTGGGTTAAAATCATCCATATCCTCAAGAACTTCAATACCCATTGATTCTAATATTTCGTATATTTTGTCAATCTGTTCAGATGATAAATCAACATCACCTAATGTTTCCATTATCTCCTTGTATGTTAAAAACCCAGCCTTTTTACCCCTTTCAATTAATTCTTTAACTATTGACATCTTAGCGCCTTTTGATTGATTTTCTTCTGCCTTTTTATCTTGTTTCTTTTGCTTTGATGCTTCTTTTTTCAAAAGTATACCTCCCTTCACAGGCACTATATTTGGTCTAATTCCTTTTGAAGTTTTATTAGATGTTGCATTAGTTGTACAGATTTATGTATGTCATTTTCTAATTCACATTTTTTAATTTGACTTTTTAAATTATTAATTTTTTGTTCTAATGAAAAACGCTTAACAGTTTTAATAGAATCATTTAACAATTTTGCTATATCATCTTCAGTACCTATTGAATATGAAAAAACCCTTGCTATATCCTCTATTTTTTCTTGTTCTTGATATTTATTTAAAAAATAATTTTTATCTATTTCTTCACCCTTAGGTATTTTTGTTAAAACTTCAAGGGCCAGTTCTCTGTATACTTCAGTCAAAAATTCTTCAGGCTTTATAGTCGTAAAAACTTTTTCATAAAATGATGGATAGTTTAAAAGTATAGATAGTATGTATGCTTCTGCTTTTTTATTAGCTGGTATTAAATTGTAAATATTTCCTTTAATATTATTCCTTATATTTGAATTATTATTCTTACTTGTTATATTTGTTCTATTTTTATTAACTTTATCAATAATAACATTTAAGGAAATTCCTGTTTCTTCTGATAGTTTTTCTGAGTAATGCTGAACTAACACTTCATCTTTTAACTTAGAAATTACATCAACAACTTCATTAACATATTTAACCTTATCAAACTGATTTTTAATATTCTTTCCTTCTTTTGCTTTTAATATCCTATAATCAGTAATAAATAATGCATCTTTTATTAATTTTTTAAACTCATCTATTCCATTATTCTTAACAAACTCATCAGGATCTTTACCACTTGGAACAATAATTACCTTTACATTTAATCCAGCTGATTCTAAAATTTCAATTCCTCTTAATGTAGCAGCTTGACCAGCAGCATCAGAATCATAACATATATAAATATTATTTGTATACCTTTTTAATAACTTAGAATGATCCGTTGTTAAGGCGGTTCCTAAAGATGCAACAACATTATTTAATCCAAATTGATGAAGTTTAATACAATCCATATAACCTTCAACAACAATTATATTTTCTAAGTTTTTATTTTTTATTACATAATTTAAACCATATAAATTCTTACCTTTTTCAAAAACCAAGGTTTCAGATGTATTTAAATATTTTGGCTTGCTATCATCCAATACACGTCCTCCAAAGGCAATAACTCTGCCTTTAACATCAAAAATAGGAAACATTATTCTATTTCTAAATCTATCATATATACCCTTTTCTGATTTTACCAATAATCCAGCTAAAGACATTTCTTCTTCTGAATAACCCATATTCTTTAAATGTTTTATTAAAGCATCCCACTCATTTAAACTATAGCCTAATCCAAACCTATTAATTATTTTATTATCAATTCCTCTTGAATATAAATAATTTAATGCTATTTTTGATGATTTTAAATTATTATAGAAATATCTTGCTGCTTCAAGATTTATTTTATATAGTTTTTCCTTTAAATCTTTATTTTTATCTTTACTTCCATCAAAACTTACATCAATACCTGCTCGTTCTGCTAAATAAAGAAGAGCATCCTTATAATCATAATTTCTAATTTTCATTATAAAACCAATTGTATTGCCTGCTGCTCCACAACCAAAACAGTGAAAAAGCTGTTTGTCAGGAGATACACTTAATGATGGGCCTTTATCATTATGAAATGGACATACACCAACATAATTTCGTCCAACCTTTTTAAGCTGCACATATTCTGATATAACATCGACTATATCATTATATTCAATAATTTTATTAATTATATCTTCTGGTATTCTACCCATCTTATCACCTTTATATTTCTACAAAATTAGTTAAATTCCTCTTTTATAATAAAAAATTTTAAAATTATTATCTTAGATATGACACAATTATATTTATTTCGACATCATATATATAAATCCTTCTTGTTTACAAAAAATTAAAATATTCTTCCCCAAGGCATTGGAACATATATATTAACAAATTCATTAATAGCATATCTATCAGTCATACCTGCTATGAAATCGCAAACAACCCTCTCTTCTCCCCACACATCTATTTTATTTTTAAATTCATTTGGCAGTTTATGTATATTATTTATATAATAATAATACAAAGTTTCAAGCATTTTAACTGCTTTTTCCTCTTCTGTTTTTGCCTTAGAACCGATGTATACATTTTTGAACATAAATTCTCTAAGTTCCCACGTTGCTTGACCAATTTCTCCTGTTAAAGAAATCTCTCCAAATTTTAACGCATAATTAATTACTGAAGTAATCATAGTATTGATTCTATCTGAATGCCCCTTACCTAAAACTTTTATACATTCTTTTGGCAAATCGTCAAAGGATAAAATACCTGCTCTAATTGCATCATCAATGTCGTGGTTTATATATGCAATTTTATCTGCTAACTTTACAACCTTTCCCTCATTAGTATCTGCAATTAAATCACCTGAATGACATAGTATGCCATTTCTAACTTCGTATGTTAAATTCAAACCTGTTCCTCTCTCTAAGAAATCAACAACACGTAAGCTTTGTTCATAATGTTTAAAACCATTTTTAGATATTTTATCAAGCACCTTTTCTCCCGTGTGACCAAAAGGCGTATGACCAAGGTCATGACCTAATGCTATTGCCTCCGTTAGATCTTCATTAAGACGCAATGCTCTTGAAATTGTTCTTGCAATTTGAGAAACTTCTAATGTATGTGTTAAGCGTGTTCTATAATGGTCGCCTTCAGGAGCAATAAATACTTGTGTTTTATGTTTTAATCTTCTAAATGCCTTAGAATGTATAATTCTGTCCCTATCTCTTTGGAAATCGGTTCTTATGCTACATTTTTCTTCGGGTTTTAACCGTCCCATTGTATCTTTAGATTTAGTAGCTAAAGGAGAAAGTATTTTTTCTTCTAATAATTCATACTGCTCACGTATATTCATAATAATCACCACAATATTTTAATCTATTAATTTATAATATACAACAAAAATTTTCATTTACCTTCTAAATTTGATAATTTATTTTTTTCTAACAATTTTATTATTATAGATATAATACTTATTTATTCTAATATTTACATAAAAAACATATAATTTTAATGATAAAAGAGGTGATATCATATGGAATATAATATTATTGAAGCATCAAGAAAAGATTATTCGAAGGAAGAAATAAAATACATACTAAGTCATTTTAATTGTAATGCAATAAAAATTGAGAATATTAAAGCAAAAGATACAGATAAAGCTCGGGCAGTTTATAAAATCTATTCAAATACAGGTAATAAATGCTTAAAAAAAACTTATCACGATGAGCCTACTCTTTTATTTATATACTCAATAATAGAATGGTTAAATATATTTAATATAAAGTGCCCCAGATTTTTAAAAACTAATACAGGTATTCCTTATTTAAATTATAGGGGTGATTATTTTATATTAATGGATTGGATAGAGGGACGTAAGTGTGATTATGATAATATAGATGACGTGTTAAATGCCTCTTGTTATTTAGCTAAAATTCATTTAGTAACAAGAAATTTTAAAAGTATAAATGGAAGTAGAATTATATACGGTGACAATGGAATATATGATAGTTATTCAAAGCATTTTTCACAGTTACTAAATACATCAAACAAAGCCTTCTATTATAAGGATGATTTTTCTAAGTTATTTATTGATAATGCAGATTACTACATAGAATGTGCTAAAGAATCACTATATCTATTATCACAAATAGATTTTAATAGTAAAGAGTTGGAGAAATCTATTTGCCATTATGATTATGTCAATAAAAATATCATTTTTAACTCAGACATTAATATTATTGATTTTGATAAGTCAAAATATGATTATTCAATAAATGATTTTTATGTATTCATAAAAAGAATTTTAAAAAGGAAAAGTACATGTTGGAATTTTAATTTATTTAAACAAGCTGTAGAATATTATGAAAAAAATCGTTCTATTAATTATTTAGAATTTAAATTACTATTGGCACAATTGATGTTTCCAAATAAGATATGGAAGATAACACGGGATTATTATAAAAATATTCATCATTGCAATAAAAAAGCCTTTTATAAAATATTGAAAGATACAATTTCACAAAAAGAATATCATAAACAATTTATAGCTAATGCAATTGAATTTTTCAATCAAAAATATTAAGGGGCTGTGAATCAGCCCCTTATATTATTAGTTTCTTGGATTTTTAACTTGAGCTTGTGCTGCAGCTAATCTTGCAATTGGAACTCTAAATGGTGAACAAGATACATAGTTTAGACCAACATTGTGGCAGAATTCAACTGAAGATGGTTCACCACCATGTTCTCCGCATATACCAAGTTTAATATCTGGTCTAGTTTGCTTACCTAACTCACAAGCCATTTTTACAAGCTTACCTACACCTGTTTGATCAAGCTTTTGGAATGGATCATACTCAAATATTTTCTTATCGTAGTAGTCTTTTAAGAATTTACCTGCATCGTCTCTTGAGAAACCAAAAGTCATTTGTGTTAAATCATTAGTACCAAATGAGAAGAATTCAGCTTCCTTTGCAATTTCATCTGCAGTTAAAGCAGCTCTTGGAATTTCAATCATAGTACCAACTTTATATTCTAATTCTATATTGGAATTCCTTATTATTTCATCTGCTACCTTAACTATTATATCTTTAACATATTTTAATTCTTTTACTTCACCTACAAGTGGTATCATTATTTCTGGTACAATATTATAACCTAATCTCTTTTTAACATCTATAGCAGCCTCAATAATTGCTCTTGTTTGCATTTCAGCAATTTCTGGGTATGTAACTGCTAATCTACAACCTCTATGACCAAGCATTGGATTAAATTCCTTTAAGCTATCAACAGTTGCCTTTAATTCTTCATAGGAAATTCCCATTGTATTTGCAAGTTCTCTAATATCTTCATCTTCCTGAGGTAAGAATTCATGTAATGGTGGATCTAACAATCTAATAGTAACAGGTCTATCTTGCATTTCTTCATATATACCAATAAAATCTTGCCTTTGCATTGGTAGTAACTTATCTAATGCTTTTCTTCTTTGTTCCTCTGTCTTTGCAACTATCATCTCTCTAACAGCTGGTATTCTATCTTCATCAAAGAACATATGTTCTGTTCTGCAAAGACCAATGCCTTCAGCACCAAATTTAACAGCTTGTGCAGCATCCCTTGGAGTATCAGCATTTGTTCTAACCTTAAGTTTTCTTATACTATCAGCCCATTCCATAAAAGTACCAAAATATCCTGATATTTCTGGTTCTACTGTCTTAATTTTTTGACCATAAACCTTTCCTGTGCTTCCGTCTATTGATATATAATCTCCTTCTTTTATAACAATGTCCTGTACTGTAAAATATTTTCCTTCTTCATTTATCTTTATTTCACCACAACCTGCAACACAGCACTTACCCATTCCTCTTGCAACAACAGCAGCGTGTGATGTCATACCTCCTCTTGCAGTTAAAATACCTTCAGCTGCAACCATACCTTCGATGTCTTCTGGTGAAGTTTCGGTTCTAACTAAAATTACCCTCTCACCTTGCTGTCTTTTTAATTTTGCTTCTTCAGCAGTAAAATAGACTTTTCCACAAGCTGCACCTGGTGATGCTGGTAAGCCCTTTGCTATTTCCTTAGCATTCTTTAATTCATTCTGATCAAACATTGGATGTAATAATTGATCAAGCTGTTTTGGTTCAACCTTAAGGATTGCCTCCTCTTTTGTTATTAAACCTTCTTCAACCATTTCAACAGCAATTCTTAGAGCGGCTTGAGCTGTTCTCTTTCCATTTCTTGTTTGTAGGAAGTAAAGCTTACCTTGTTCTATTGTAAATTCCATATCCTGCATATCTTTGTAGTGTTTTTCAAGTATATTTGCTATTCTAATAAATTCATCATAGCAATCTGGCATTACTTCTTTTAATGTTTCTATGCTTTGTGGTGTTCTTATACCTGCAACAACATCTTCACCTTGTGCATTCATTAGGAATTCTCCAAATATTTTGTTTTCACCTGTAGATGGATTTCTTGTAAATGCAACACCTGTACCTGATGTTTCACCCATATTACCAAAGACCATCATTTGTACATTAACAGCTGTTCCCCAATCTCCTGGTATATCATTTAATTTTCTATATACTATAGCTCTTGGATTATTCCAAGAACGGAATACTGCCTTTACCGCTTCTAATAATTGTACTTTTGGATCCTTTGGGAATTCTTCTCCCTTTTCTTTTCTATATAGTTCCTTATATCTTCTAACAACTTCTTTTAAATTTTCAGCAGTCAAATCAGTATCATATTTTGCATTATTTTCTTCTTTAACTTCATCTAAAATATTTTCAAATAAGTTCTTATCTATTTGCATTACAACATCACTAAACATTTGAATAAATCTTCTATAACTGTCATATGCAAATCTTTCATTATTTGTTAGCTTAGATAGGCCTTCTACAGTTTCATCGTTTAATCCTAAGTTTAATATAGTATCCATCATTCCAGGCATTGATGCTCTTGCTCCTGATCTTACTGATACAAGTAATGGATTTGATGGATCACCAAACTTTTTACCTGTAATATCCTCTAATTTCTTTAAGTGTTCAAAAATTTGTTCTACAATATCTTCCCCTACTACCTGACCATCTTCATAATACCTCGTACAAGCCTCTGTTGTTACAGTAAAGCCTTGTGGTACAGGTAAACCGATGTTTGTCATTTCAGCCAGATTTGCACCTTTACCTCCCAATAAATTCTTCATACTTGCGTTACCTTCACTAAAAAGGTAAACATACTTTTTTTGACTCATGTTGATAACCCCCTGTCTTTGTTGCTTTATATTAATTAAATTTGTACCAAACCCTATGGGACAAATTATGTCCCGCATCCTTATGAAAACCCCTTTATCTTCCTTCCCCTAATCTAACAAAAAGCTTAGTTATATTTGTTTTAGATACTTTTCCTGTGATTTTATATAATTCCTTACCATCTTCTTGTATAACCTTTTCTACAACCGGTAAACTATCTACTTCGTGTTCAATTATTTTCTTTGCTGCATCAAATGCAAGATCATCATCTGTAACTGTTATTATGTTAGGCATTCTTGTCATAATTATTCCAACAGGAACTTTATGCATATCTGAATTTCCCATTGCTATTTTTAAGAAATCCTTTCTTGAAACTGCCCCTGTTAGATAACCATTATTAACAATAAAAATTGTACCTGCGTCATTTAAGAACAATTGAACAATTGCATCATATATTGTTGTATCTTCTGTTACAATTGCTGGTTTAGATTTTATCTCTGACACTTTTATATCTTTTATTGCCTCAAAAATTAAGCTATTATTGCTTCTTTTTGAATATAAATAACCTACTTTAGGTCTAGCCTCAAGAATACCTGTCATTGTTAGAATTGCTAAATCTGGTCTTAGTGCTGCCCTTGTAACATTTAACATTTCAGCAAGCTTTTCACTTGTTATTGGTTGATTTTTTTTCACTAATTCAATTATTTCTTCTTGTCTTTTTGTTAGTTTAATAGTAATCACCCTCTCTGCATTTATTATGCATAAATACATCTAATATTATATATTATTATATAAATGCAGAGAAATAATTACAATATATTTTATATAAAAACAACAAATTGTAATAATTTTTTGTACATTTTTTATTTTATTTAATTTCTGGTATTTATGTATATTTAATCTTTTATGTATATTTTATCACTATTTCTAAATTTTGCAATAGTATATAATGTCAAAAAATTTGAATAAGTCAGAATTAACTGACTTATTCCTTCTTTTTATTTAATTCCTTCGCAAATTCCTCTATTTTTTCCTCTACATCTGACTTTAAATTTGTTGTATTTTCCTTTATATCACTGACTTTTTCTTGTATAGTACCCTTAACTTCGTCATATTTTTCTTTAATAATATCATTAATTATTTCAACATTTCCATTTGGTCTTTCTATTTCAAGTGAAACCTTTGTTGCAATTGCAGCGATAGCACCGATTACTAAAAGATATGGATTGAGTAATGATAATGCACCTGCTGCAACTCCAGCATTCACTGGTATATCAACTAAAACCCTTGAATCCTTTTTAACTTTTATTCTTGTTACATTACCTTTTTTAATTATTTCTTTTATTGTTTCAGTTAATTCATTACTTACTTCTACAACATTTTGTGTAAATGTTTTTTGCTTTGATTCTAATTCAATTAGAGCATCAATTAAATTACCATTGTTTTTTTGTAATATTTCTTTTGCTTCTGAATAACTAACATTTGCACGTTGTCTTAGTATATCAATTTTCTCTAATGTAATTTCTTCCATACAACCATCTCCTAAAAAATATTTTTTATAAATTCAACTGTATTTAGTTTTATTGATAAGTGGTAGTTAATGTACTTATCTAAAATATCATCTATTAAATTTAATGTTCCTTTATCATAATATATTTTACCCAATTCTTCTAATTTTATATTCCTTATTTGTATTAATAATTCTATTACTTTTTTATTAAGCTTATTCCCTTTTTCAGTATTGCAATTATTGCATATAAGTCCGCCTTCAATAATATTGAAATATGCTTCATCTAATGTTTTCCTACCACATTTAATACATTTTAAAACTTGAGGAGTATATCCAAGTAAAGAAATTAATTTAAAATCAAATGTCACTTTTAGGAGATAGTTATCAACATTACCATCTTCTAATATGTATAGAGTTTTTAATAAAAGTGCCAATATATAAACATTTTTATTTTCACTTTCAATTGATTTATCAATGAATTCTAAAAAATATGTTCCTATCATCAATTTTTTATAGTCATTTAAAAGTGTCTGAAATGAATTATTGAGACTACCTGAACTTAATACATACATATCCTTACTTTTACTTAATAAAAATTCCCCAAAACAAAACTGTTGAGTTAAATGAAGTTGCTTACTTTTTGTTCTTCTTGCCCCATTACATAAGACATCGATTTTTCCAAATTTATCCGAAAAAATAGTGATGATTTTGTCATAATCACTATAGTTCCGTGTCTTTAGAACAACTCCTTGAACTTTGTGTATTGACAAAACCATCACTCCTTTTTTTTATTTATATCCCAAACTCTTTAGTATAGAATCACTGTCTCTCCAATCCTTCTTAACCTTTACCCATAATTCTAAATATACACTAGATCCTAAAAACCTTTCTATTTCTATTCTTGCACTCTGACCTATTTTTTTGAGCATTTGTCCACCCTTACCTATTATTATAGCCTTATGTGAATCTTTTTCGCAATAGATTGTTGCGTTGATATTAATACAATTTTTATCTTTATCCTCCTTCATAGTAACTATTTCTACTGCAGTACCATGGGGTACTTCTTCTTGTAAGTTGTGTAAAAGTTTTTCTCTTATTATTTCCGCTACAACAAATCTTTCAGGTTGATCTGTAATCATATCATCTGGGAAATATTTTGGACCATAGGGTAAGTTATTAACAATAACTTTAATAAGTTCATCTATATTTTTTTGTTTAAGAGCTGATATAGGCACAACTTCATCAAAAGCAAAATAGTTATAATATGTATCAATTGTCTTTGCTATCTTTTCTTTACTAACAGTATCAACCTTATTTATAACTAAAATTTTTCTTGAATTTGAATTTTTTATTTGATCAATTATATACTTATCACCAATATTAAGTTCCTCTTCAGGAGTTGTTACAAAAACTACTACGTCAACTTGTGATAAAGTGCTTTGTGCAACTTTAACCATATATTCCCCTAATTTATGCTTAGGTTTGTGTAAACCTGGTGTATCCATAAAAACTATTTGGTAATTGTCTTTAGTTAAAATTGCTTGTATTGTATTTCTTGTTGTCTGGGGCTTGTTAGAAGTAATAAGTAGTTTTTCTCCCATTATAGAATTAATTAAAGTTGATTTACCAACATTAGGTCTGCCAACTATTGTAACATAACCTGACTTAAAATCATTATTCATTTAAATTGCTCCTTTCAATATCATCACTTGTAAAAGCAAATGGAAGTAATTCAGTAATTTTATAAACTTTATATTCTCCATTTTTATTAGAACAAATAACCTCAATGTCTCTACTAAATTCTATAATCACTTGTCGGCATATTCCACAAGGATATGTATAATTTGAACTATCGCTAATAATAGCAATCTTTTCAAAATTTTTGTATCCTTCAGATACAGCCTTGAAAATTGCAGTTCTTTCTGCACAATTAGTTGCTCCAAAGGTAGCATTTTCAATATTACAACCAGTAAAAACCTTACCATCAGATGTTAGTAATGCTGCACCAACTCTAAATTTAGAATGTGGAACATAAGCCTTTTCCATTGCTTGTTTTGCTATTTCAACTAGGTTTTTATACTCCATTATTATTCCCCCTCCATTTTTACTGTAGGAATTATTATTATATATAATTTTATGAAAAATTCAATAGTTTTATCAAAAAAAATGTAATTTTATATAAACCTGCAATATAAAAGGGCATTACCCTTATGATAACAATTTAAATATAAAAATTGTTATCAATATTCCAAGCAATGCCCCAACAATAGTTTCATAAAGCGAATGTATTTTACCTTCTACTCTACTTTGAGCAACAAGAAAAGCTAAAAAATACACTAATGTGATAATAAGTAAATCCTGGATAAATAATGATATTGCTGTTGCTGCTGCAAAGGCAAGTGCACTATGACCACTTGGCATACCTCCTTTTAGGGGAGTACCTTCTCCATATATTGCCTTAATTATAACAGTTGCTATTATAACTAATATTAAGCAAATAAATACTACAGTAATATCAGACTGTTTGATTTTAAATAGAACTGTATTTGATATTGGTTTTAACCTATCAAAAAATAATAAATAGCCAACAATAACAGCATTTATAGCTGATATCAAAACTGCTCCTGCTGCAACGTTTTTTGCTATTTTGGCTAATGGATGATAATAATTAGCAGTTACATCTATTGTAGCTTCAATAGCTGTATTAATCATCTCCAACACAATAACTAATGTTATTGTAAAAAACAAAATTAGTATTTCAAGTTTAGAAAAGTCAAAAAACAGGCTTAAAAACAGTACAAGTATTGCTGCTATAAGATGTATTTTCATATTTCTTTGAGTTTTTATTGCATATATAATTCCTTCAATAGCATAGTTAAAACTGTCGGATATTTTTTTAAACTTCATATTTTCACCTTACCTTGCAAGACCTATATTATTTAATATCTCCTCTTCTTTTTGTCTCATTATTATCCTATCCTTTTCTTCTTCGTGATCATATCCTAATAAATGCAGCATACTATGTACAACTAAAAAGGCCAATTCACGTTCAAAGGAATGACCATATTCGACTGATTGTTCCTTTGCTTTTTCCAATGATATAATCATATCTCCTAATACAACAGCTCCACTTTCAGGATTTATATCCTCTATGTCCACCTCAATTTCACCGTCTTCATAATATCCATCATCAAAATCTAACATTGGAAAAGATAAAACGTCCGTTTCTTTATCTATTCCTCTAAATTGTTTATTAATTTCTTTTATTTCATTATTATCAGTTATTATTATGCTTAATTCATAGGGTTTATTAAAATTTTCGTATTTAATAGTGCCTTCTACAGCTTTACTAATCAATTTTTTCATTTCCTCTGTAAAATCAATTTTATTTTGTCTATTATCAATTTCAATCATTTTTATCCTCCTTTGTTGTATCTGGATATTCTATTCTTGTATGAAATATTCCTAATAAAACCTTTATAAACACTTCTTTTATTTTTTCTATATCTTTGAAGGTTAATGGAGATTCGCTTAATTGATTATCAAATAGTTTTTCATTAATTATTTTTTCAACCATAGTTTTTATATCATCAACTGTAGGACTATTTAATGATCTTACTGCTGCTTCAACACTATCTGCAAGCATTATTATTGCTGATTCCTTTGAATTAGGTTTAGGCCCTTCATATCTAAAATTATCCTCTATAATATTTTCTCCTTCATTCAATGCCTGTACATAAAAATATTTTACGAGAGTCGTTCCATGATGTTGCATTATTATATCCTGAATAATATTTGGTAATTTGTATTTTTGAGCAAGCTCTAAACCATCACGAATATGTGAAGTTATAATTGATACACTTAATTTTGGTGTAACTTTGTCATGGGGATTATCATTAGTTATTTGATTTTCTTTGAAGAAATATGGTCTTTTAATTTTACCAATATCATGATAATATGCACCTACTCTTGCAAGTAATGAATTTGCTCCAATTTCATTTGCAGCTGCTTCTGCTAAGTTACCAACTAATATACTATGGTGATAGGTACCCGGTGCTTCAAATAATAATTTTTTTAAAAGTATTTGATTTGGATTTGAAAGTTCTAATAATTTTATTGGTGTTAAAATGTTAAATACCTGTTCAAAGATTGGTAAAACACCTATTGCAAAAATTGATGAAACAATTGAATTTAAAAAAACAAAAATACTGCTGTATACAGCCTGTGTATATATTGTGTTGTTTAATATATTTATAGCATATACTATTAAAAAGTTTATTATTCCTACATATAGTCCACTTAATAAAATATTATTTCTTTCTTGAACCTTTGAAGTAAAAAATGTACCTAAGATACAACTCATAACATACATAATACAAACATTAATATTAAAGTTTGTAAGTATTATAACTATTAGTGTATTAATAAGTGATATAATCAAACCTGTTTTCGAACCAAATATCAAAGTAGACAATATTGGTAAAAAGCTTGCAGGAATAAAGTAAACTGAAATAATTTTAAAAGCAAATGTTAAAATTGCTGTAATTATAAGTAATATACAAGTAATAACATAAAAACTTAAATTTGAATAAACATTACCTTCATTTTTAACTAAAAATACTAATAAAATAAGAGTTGATAAAATTAGTATGGTTACACCCAAAATTAAAATAAAGTCATTTTTTCTGTTTTGAGATAATATACCTGCTTTGGACATCAAATTTAAATGATGTTCATTAATAACTTCTCCTTTTAGAACTATATTTTGATTTTTCTTTATAACTACTGGTTCTATTTGTCTTCTTATTTGCTGTTTTAATTCTTCAGTTTTCTCATAGTCATAGAACATATTAGGCTTTATCGATGCTACCCCTATTGAATTTGCTAAGTCCTTTAAATTTTTATTTAATGTTGAAGACTTTATATAAAAATCAAGGTCTTGCTGTGCTTTTTTAATGTCGTCTAAATTGTTTTCCCTAATATCTAAAGATAGGACTTTAATCAAAACATCATTTAGAAATTTATCTAAAGCGTCTAATTCTTGTTCGTTTAATTTCAATAATGATTTAATATCTTCATCACTTAAACTTATCATAACTAAATTCTTTATATTTTCAATTTTAGTAGTCTCATTAACATTTTGTTCTTTTTGATATTTAACATTCTCAATTATCTTATTTATATCTTCAATTGACTTTTTTGCAATATTTAAATCTTTATTGTATTTAGGCAAAACTTCACTTAATGCTTTATCTATCTTTTCTTGCGTTGCCTCTTCGTCTTCAAAATCCCTTGGAGCTTTTATATCAATTGGTGCAATATCTCCAATTTGTAATGAATATTTTTTAGGAATAACAGTAAAAAAGCTAATTATAAATAATACTATAAAAGTAATTATAAATACTATTATTTTCTTTAATTTTTCACTTATTAAATCCTCAATTATTTTACTTTTGTAATTCATATAATCACCTATTTTCATTTTCTTCTTCAAATTTGTTGTATGCTTTTATTATTTCTGAAACCAACTTATGTCTTACTACATCTTTATCACTGAAATAAATAAAATCAATACCTGGAATATTTTTTAATATTTTTGTTACCTGTTTTAAACCTGATACTTTACCTTGTCCTAAATCTATTTGTGTTAAATCTCCTGTTACAACTATTCTTGAGCCATATCCAAAACGAGTTAAAAACATTTTCATTTGCTCTGGTGTAGTATTTTGTGCTTCATCCAATATTATAAAACAATCGTCAAGTGTTCTTCCTCTCATATAAGCAAGAGGTGCAACTTCTATAATGCCTGATTCCATATATTTGTTAAAGTTTTCTACTCCTAAAATATCAAACAATGCATCATATAGTGGTCTTAAATATGGATTAATTTTTTCTTGTAAATCTCCTGGTAAAAAACCTAATCTTTCACCAGCCTCTACAGCCGGTCTTGTAAGAACTATTCTATTTACCTTCTTATCTCTTAAAAATTTTACTGCCATAGCAATTGCAAGATATGTTTTCCCAGTACCCGCAGGACCTATTCCAAAAACTATATCATTTTTACGTATTGAATCAATATAGGTCTTTTGTCCTAAAGTTTTACATTTTACAGGCTTACCCTTTGCTGTTGTTATTATTACATCATCTAAAATATTTTCAATTTTCTCTTCACTATCTTCTAAAACAAGACTTATTATATAGTTAACTGTTTGCTTATTTATTATTTCATTTCTTTTTGCTATTTCAAGCAACTTTAAAATTGTTTTTGTAGCTAAATCTACTTGTCCTACACCCGTTATTTTTATTTCATTATCTCTATTAATAATGAAAACATTAAAGCATTGCTCAATAATTTTAATATTTTCGTCAAACTTACCAAATAGATTAACTAATTGTTCCAAATTATCAATTAATATTTTTGATTCTTTTTGCATTATTAACCTCCTAACTATCTATGCTGTTCATAAGATATATTTTCTTCAGTTATAATAAGTAATCTAACTTTTACTTTATTTTTTTCTATTATTTTATCATACTTTTTATCTAAAATAGTAGCATCTTTTGGAATCTGTTTTTTTATTTCTTGTTCTGCTTTATTTGTAGCTATCTCAATCGCTTCATCTATAGAATAATTAACCTTTGTAACTTTTAGTTCATATATTTTTTCTTCAACTTTTTCTATTGGTATATTATATCCTAATAAATTAATCTTAGTTCTATTTTCTATTTTATCATAATTTTCAAATTTAGCATCATTTTTATTTATGTATACCTTTTTTCCATTTATAATCATATATTCATTTTTTATATAATTACCTGTACGCTCTGACTTATTGTATACTAACTCCTGTTCTTCAAATATTTCATACCAAATTTTAGCATAAACATTCCCTAATGAATGTATAGTTTTTACATATTCCTTTGAGTTATCATCTCTATTAGTTCTAAAAATATCACCAGTAATTAAAATCTGACCCTTTTTAACGTATTCACCAGATTTTATTAGTGGAGTACCTCTATAGCAAAATATTTTTGTTACAACACCATCTTTCTTAGCAATAATATCAACAGGACTTTCAGTATCTACAATTTCAGGCGGCAAAGTTCTTTCTACTACTTCAACATTTAATTTTACACCATCAATAGATAAACTAATTAAAGATATTTGCTTTATTTCGTTTACAATATTACTTTCAATCTGTTTTAAATCTAATTTATTTTTCATTACACCAATTTTTATACCATTTTTATATAGAGCTTTTACAATTTCATCATTAGATATATTTTTATTTCCCCTAATATCAATAATCCAAATTAAATTTGATAAATAATACAAAATAAATATAAAAACTATAATACCTAAAATAAAAAGTTTTCTTCTCAATACTTTATATACATAAAATCCTAATCCTTTTTTTTGTACAATCTTTATTTTTGATTTTGTATTTTTTGCCACCTTTTTAATTTTTTTAAAGTCATCTGAAGAAATCTTAAACTGTGCAGTTATTAAATCTTTTCTTTTTATATCCCATAACTTTATCCCGTTATTGTATGCTAAATTTATAAACTTTTCAATACAAAAGGAATTCAATTCAACAATTAAATATCCATCTAAAAACTCTTGATCCCTTCCCATATACCCCTCCAGCTAAATACTGATAAATTCAAGATTTTTAATCTTGCCTGTCAATACTACAGTTTCAGGATTAATTTCTTTAATTAAGAAATCCTTTCCTTCTATTTTTATAATACCAATACTGCTTTTTAAACGTACAATATCTGAACTATATTCAACTATACCTTTGTGATTTTCTATCTGCAATTCATCATTTCCCAATATTCTGATGTATGGCACATTCATAATTACTTCCTTAGGTAACTCAAGAGATTCGCTAATTTTTCTTTTCATCTTGTTTTTCATAAACCACCTGAAATATAATTGCTTAATTTAATAATATGCTAAAAAGTTTCATATTATTAAGATTAATATATAAAATTTAAGGGGTTAACCTAAGTTAACCCCTTTATATTATTGCAGATACTGCTTTACTATTTGATTTACTAACTTTCCATCTGCTCTTCCTTTTACTTTTGGCATTACAATTGCCATTACTTTTCCCATATCCTTGATTGAATTAGCTTGCACTTCATTCACGGCTTCTTTAACTATTTCAGATATTTCTTCTTCTGTTAATTGCTGAGGAAGGTACTCAAGCAAAATCTCTATTTCTTTACCAGTTTGTTCTACAAGATCCTGCCTGTTCCCTTTTTCAAACTCCTCAATGGAGTCTCTTCTCTGTTTAACCTCTTTATTTAAAACTTCAATTACTTGTTCATCTTCAAGTTTTGTTCCATCAACTTTTTCAGCTTGTAGTATAGCTGCTTTAGCCATATTTAGAACATTCGCTCTAAATCTGTCTTTATTTTTCATTGCAGCTTTCCAATCTTCTTGAATTCTTTCTTTGAGTGACATATTCACCCTTCTTTCATTACTTAAACTTTCTCTTTCTTGCAGCTTGAGACTTCTTCTTACGCTTTACACTTGGCTTTTCATAATGTTCTCTCTTTCTTATTTCAGAAAGAACACCTGCCATCGCACACTTCTTTTTAAATCTTCTTAGTGCGCTATCTAATGATTCGTTTTCGCCAACTCTGATTTCTGACACCTTTATCCCTCCCTCCGCTTAACATATTGCATACATTATTATGATGTACCGTGAATTAAGCACACAATCAAGGACACATTATATTATATATTATGAGTGTAAATATTGTCAATAAAATATAATAAATTTGTTAATTTTTGATTTAATATCATCAACCTGGTGGCCATTGAAAATCTCTTCCACCTATAAGATGAAAATGTATGTGTTTTACTGTCTGTCCTGCCTGCTCACCAGTATTAGTAACAAGTCTAAATCCTTCATTAGTTAAGTTCATTTGCTGAGCAATAATTTTTACTGCATTAAATATTTTGTTTAATATACTTCCTTCTGTGTCAATTTCCAAGACTGATTCATAATGTTTTTTTGGTATAACTAATATATGTACAGGTGCAACTGGGTTTATGTCTTTAAATGCAATTACATATTCATCTTCATATACCTTAGAAGCTGGTATTTCACCATTCGCTATCTTACAAAATATACAATCCACTATCTCACCTCCCATAGACATATTATACCATTTCACCTACTAAAATGTCATTATTCATATCATTAATTTTTGTATTTATAATTTCTCCTTCGATATTATTTTTACTTTTTATTTCAACTTTTACATAGTTTCTTGTATAACCATAATATGAATCTTCTTTTTTCTCCTCTATTAAAACATCCACTATTTTCCCAATAAGTTTTTTATTAAATTCCTTTTCATATTTATCACTAAGTTCAATTAATAATTTACTTCTTCTTTCCTTTTCTTCATTATCAACTGTTTCCTTAAACTCTGCTGCCTTTGTTCCTTTCCTTGGACTATATTTAAAAACATGAAGTTTATTCAACTTAATTTCTTCTAAAAAATTATACGTCTTATTAAATTCCTCAATAGTTTCACCTGGAAATCCTACAATAACGTCAGTTGTTATTGAAACATCATTAAAATGCCTTCTTAAATTTAAAACTGCCTCTTTGTACTCATCAGTAGTATAGCGTCTATTCATTCTTTTTAATGTTTCATTACACCCGCTTTGAAGAGAAAGATGAAAATGTTCACACAATTTATTACAATTAGCAAGTCTTTTAATATTCTCTATGTTAAAAAATGATGGTTCCACAGAACCTATTCTTATTCTTTCTAACCCATTTACTTCATTTAATTTTTCTATAACATCAACTAAAGTTATATTACCAATGTCTTTTCCATAAGAAGCAACATGTATACCTGATAATATCACTTCTTTATATCCATTTTCTACAAGTCTATTTACTTCTTCTATTATAGTTTCAAACTTTTTACTTCTTACAGGTCCTCTTGCATATGGAATTAAACAATAAGAACAAAATCTGTCACAGCCATCTTGTATCTTTAAAAAGGCTCTTGTTTTGTCTTGATAATGGTCTATTTCCATTTCTTCAAATTCTCTTACTGTCATTATATTTTTCACTTTATTTAATTTTTTCTTAGATTGATTAAATTCATTGATATAATCTAATATTTTGCTTTTATTGTCAGTTCCAATTATTATATCAACATCATCTATTTTTGATACCTCATCTGGTGCAACTTGAGCATAACACCCAACAGCTATCACAATTGCATCTTTATTATTCTTTTTTGCTCTTCTAATCATCTGCCTTGATTTTTTATCACCAATACTTGTCACAGTACACGTATTTATTACATATACATCAGAATAATCTTCAAAATTTACAACCTCATATCCGTTTTTTTCAAATATTTCTGCCATAGCTTCTGTTTCATATTGATTAACCCTACATCCTAATGTATAGAATGCTACCTTTTTCATTTCATTCCTCCTATATCAGACAACTCGTATAATAAAATAGTACTTGCTACTAATCCTGCTGTTTCAGTCCTAAGTATTCTTGGTCCTAACGTAATTGGCTTAAAACCATTTTTTATGAATATATTTATTTCTTCCTCACTAAATCCACCTTCAGGCCCAATTATTACTGCAATATTTTTATAATCTCTACTCTCATTAAATAACTCCTTAAAACTTGTAGACTTTTCCTTTTCATATGGAACAACAATCAAATCAAACATCTTTAATATATCTAATGCTTCTTCAAAACTTATTAAATTATTTACTGTTGGTATTATACCTCTATTTGATTGTTTAGCAGCTTCATACGCTATTCTATTCCATCTTTCTAACTTATTACTAATATCTTTTCCATCAGTTTTTACAACTACACGTTCTGTTATAATAGGATAAAATTCTTTAACTCCAATTTCAACACCCTTTTGTATAATAAGTTCCATTTTTTGAGCTTTAGGCAATCCTTGAAACAGTACTATATTTATATTAGATTCATTTCTATTTTTAAATTTCTCTTTAATTTGGCATATAACACTTTTTTTGTTTATTTCTACAATATCGCAAATATATTCATTTTCATTTCCATCACATATTTGAATAGAATCGCCGATTTTTAGTCTTAAAACTTTTGTAATGTGTTGTACATCGTCATTAGTTATGTTTATTTTATCATTTATGATATTATCTGTTTTGACAAAAAACTTGTGCATAATAACCTCCTTATTTTTTTGCTACAATTGCAACCCATTCTCCTTTATTGTTTTTATCTATTATTTCAAAACCATTTTGAATTAAAACTTTTTCAACTTCATCTTGTTTATCTTTTATTATTCCTGATGATATAAAAAGTCCATTATCCTTTATGTAATTTCCTACAAATGATGCTAAATATATTACTACATCAGCTATTATATTTGCTATAACAATATCTGCTTTTCCATCTACAACATCTACTAAGTTCCCGTGAAGAATCTTTACATTATTAACTTTATTGTATTCAACATTAATCTTAGCAGCATCTACTGCTACCTCATCTAAGTCAACACCTATTACTTCATCGGCACCTAATTTTGAAGCAACAATGGATAGTATTCCTGACCCAGTTCCTATGTCAAATACTCTATCTCCCTTTTTACAATACTTTTCTAAAAATTCAATGCACATCATTGTTGTTTCATGAGTTCCTGTTCCAAAGGCCATTCCAGGATCTAATTCTACAATTATTTCGCCTTCTTTTGGATTATAATCCTCCCATTTAGGTTTTATAATAATCGAATTTCCTATTTTTGTTGTTTTATAATACTTTTTCCACTCATTTGCCCAATCCTCTTCTTGCACCTTATTTCTTATAACTTTACCAATTCCTATATCAATTCCTAAATCTCTTAACTCTTTTAATTTCTCCTCTATAAAATTCAATATTTCTTCTATTTGTTCTTCTTTACTAAAATAAGCTTTAACAATAGCAGCATCCTTTCCATATTCAAATATATTATAATCAGCATAATCCCAAGTGAATGGTCCTGAAGGGCGTTCAGTTATATCATTAGGGTCTTCAATTGCAACCCCCTTAACATCAAGTCCATAAAAAATACCTGATACAGGTTCTACTGCTTCACTTTTAGTAACAACTTTAATTTCTATCCATTCTCCATTCATAATCCTTCCTCCTTAGTTGATTTTACCGTTTTATTATATCATAATAATGTTTTATAACAATTGTATTTTATTAATTTTTATTATATGTAAAAAGGCATGTATTAAACATGCCTAACTAAACATATCCTTAACTTTATCAGCGAAAGTCTTCTTTTTATCTATATCCTCACCAAATTCTTCAGCTAATTTTTTTAACAATTCCCTCTGCTTTGAATTAATATTCTTTGGTATTTCTACCTTTATTTTAGCATACAAATCTCCTCTACCTGCACCACGTAACTTAGGTACACCTTTTCCCTTTAATTTAATAATTTCACCTGGTTGTGTACCTTCTGATAAAATGTGTTGAACATCTCCATCAAGTGTAGGGATTTTGATTTCTCCTCCTAATATAGCCTTTATAAAGGATACAGGAACTTCACAGAATATATCTGTTCCTCTTCTCTCAAATTTTGGATGTGGTTTAACTCTAATATTTATATATAAATCCCCTGGCATTCCACCTCTTATTCCAGGCTCACCTTGACCTCTTAATGGAATAGTATTACCATTGTCAACACCAGCTGGTATATTTATACTTATAATTTTTTTCTTTCTTACTCTACCTTTTCCTCCACAATTTGTACACGGCGTATCAATCACCTTACCTTCACCGTGACATTTGTCACAAGTTGTAACACTTACAAAGCTTCCAAATGGAGTATTTTTTTGAACCTTTACTTGTCCTGTACCATGACACTTATCACAAGTTTTTGGTGATGTACCAGGTTTAGCACCTGTACCATGGCAAACATCACAATCTTCATTTCTATATATCTCTATATCTTTTTTAACACCAAATACTGCCTCTTCAAATGTAAGTTCTAAATTATATTCTAAATCAGCTCCTCTTTTTGGACCAGTCCTTTCTCTTCTTTGTCCAAACATACCACCGAAAATATCTCCTAAATCGTCAAATATATCAGAGAAGCCTCCAAATCCTCCAAAATTTGAAAAATCAAATCCTCCAAAGCCACCTTGACCATTAAAATCAGTTGTGCCGAATTGATCATATTGTGCCTTCTTTTGAGGATCTGATAATACTTGATATGCCTCATTTATTTCTTTAAATTTTTCTTCTGCCTCTTTGTTTCCAGGATTCCTATCTGGGTGATATTTTAAGGCTAATTTTCTAAAAGCACTTTTTATCTCTTCATCAGTTGCATTTCTATCTAAACCTAATATTTTATAATAGTCCTTTGCCAAACAATTCACCACCCTTCATTATATAAGGAGGGAATACTCCCTCCTTGTTGAAAATTACTTCTCGTCTTTTACATCATAATCTGCATGGACTTCATTTTCATTTTGTGTACCTGCTGTTTCATTTTGTTGTGCGTATTGTTGATATATTCTTGAAGATATTTGGTAGAACTTTTGTGTTAATTCATCAGTAGCTGATTTAATTGCATTTGTATCAGTACCATTTAGTGCATCTTTAACCTTCTTAATATGGTCTTCTATTGTATTTTTTTCTTCTTGAGTGAGCTTACCTTCTAATTCCTTTAATGTCTTTTCTGTTTGATATACAACAGAGTCTGCATTATTTCTTATCTCTATCTCTTCTTTTCTCTTTCTATCTTCTTCAGCATATTTCTCTGCTTCTTTCACAGCCTTTTGAATTTCTTCTTCTGTTAAATTTGTTGATGCAGTAATAGTAATGTTTGCTTCTTTGCCTGTTCCTAAGTCCTTTGCAGATACATGCACAATACCATTTGCATCAATATCAAATGTTACTTCAATTTGAGGAATTCCTCTTGGTGCAGGTGGTATACCAGATAGTGTAAATCTTCCAAGTGTCTTATTATCCTTTGCCATTGGCCTTTCGCCTTGAAGAACATGAATTTCAACTGAAGTTTGACCATCTGCAGCTGTTGAGAATATTTGGCTCTTTCTTGTTGGTATTGTTGTATTTCTTGGTATTAATGTTGTAAATACGCCTCCTAATGTCTCTATACCTAATGAAAGTGGTGTAACATCAAGAAGTAGAACGTCCTTTACTTCCCCTGTTAAAACACCAGCTTGAATTGCAGCACCAACTGCAACACATTCATCTGGATTTATTCCCTTAGTTGGTTCTTTTCCAGTAAACTTTCTAACAGCTTCTTGAACAGCTGGTATTCTTGTTGAACCTCCTACTAAAACTACTTTATCAATTTGATCTATTGAAAGTCCAGCATCTCTTAATGCATTTTTCATAGGTTCTATTGTAGCTTCTACTAAATCGTGAGTTAATTCTTCAAATTTAGCCCTTGTTAAAGTAACATTTAAATGCTTTGGACCAGTTGCATCAGCTGTAATAAATGGTAGATTTATTTCAGTTGATAATAATGTTGAAAGCTCAATTTTTGCTTTTTCTGCTGCTTCTTTTAATCTTTGCATTGCCATCTTGTCACTTCTTAAATCTATACCATTTTCAGCTCTAAATGTTTCAACAAGATAATCTATAATTCTTTGGTCAAAGTCATCTCCACCAAGATGTGTATTACCATTTGTAGCTTTAACTTCAAATACTCCATCTCCTATTTCAAGTATTGAAACGTCAAATGTACCTCCACCTAAATCATATACAAGTATCTTTTGGTTTTTATCCATCTTATCTAATCCATAAGCCAAAGATGCTGCTGTTGGTTCATTTATTATTCTTAATACTTCAAGCCCTGCTATTCTTCCAGCATCCTTTGTTGCTTGTCTTTGACTATCATTAAAATATGCTGGAACAGTAATAACTGCTTGTGTAACTGGTTCTCCAAGATAAGCCTCAGCATCTGCCTTTAGCTTCATCAAAATCATTGCTGAAATTTCTTGTGGAGTATATTCCTTATCATCTATTTTCACCTTGTGATCTGTTCCCATATGTCTTTTAATTGATATAATTGTTCTATCTGGGTTTGTTATTGCTTGTCTTTTTGCAACTTGACCTACAATTCTTTCTCCATTTGGTTTAAATGCAACTACTGATGGTGTAGTTCTTGAACCTTCTGAATTTGGAATTACAACTGGTTCTCCACCTTCCATTACGGCAACACAAGAGTTTGTAGTACCAAGGTCAATTCCTATTACCTTTCCCATTTTATCTCCTCCTCTTTATTAATTTGCGACCTTAACCATACTGTATCTTAATATTTTTTCTTTATATTTATACCCTTTTTGGAAAACCTCAACAATTACATTTTCCTCAAGGTTTTCATCTTCTATATGCATTACTGCATTATGAAAGTTAGGATCGAACTTTTCATTAAGAGCAGGTATTTCCTCAATACCTAACTTTGTTAAAGTATCTTTAAACAATTTCAATGTCATTTCTACACCTTCATAAAGTGGTGTTCTTTCTTCCGTTGAAATAACAGCTCTCTCTAAATTATCAAGAATTGGTAATATGTTTTTAATAGCATCAGCAAATCCATCATCATATATTGTCTCTTTTTCTTTTTGTGTTCTTCTTCTGTAATTATCAAATTCAGCCTTTGTCCTTCTTAAAAGTTCTAAATACTCATTACACTCCTTAGTCTTTTCATCAAGCTGATTTTTTATATCAATTAGCTCGTCTTTGTTTTCATCATTTATATCATTATTTACTTCCTTTTCAGATTCTAAGTCTTCTATTTTTTCAATTATTTCTTCCTTCTCTTCCTTTTCAAGTTCATTTTCATTCACTTTTATTTCCTCTGTCACACTATCACCTCTACTATAGAGTTTTTTCAAAAACTTCACTTAAAACATTAGAAATTGATTTTAATATGCCAATAACTCTTGCATAATCCATTCTTTTAGGACCAATTATTCCAATTGTACCTGCAGTTTTATCTGCAATATTATATGTTGCCTTTACAATACTACAATCTTTTATTTTATCATTTTCATTTTCACAACCTATATAAACACAAAAATTATTAGTATCTTCAGCAAAAACATTTGTAAGTAATTTTTTGTCCTCTATAAAAGATAAAAATGTTTTTGCTTTATCTTTATCATCATATTCAGGATATTCAAATATGTTAGTTGTTCCCTCAAGATATACTTCTGCATCATCTTCCTTTAAACTTTCATATACAACAGATATGATAGCAGAAAATATCTCACTATATTCCCTCATATGACTTTGTATATCAGAAATTACTGTAAGTCCAATATCATTAATAGTTAATCCTGATAATTTTTCATTTAATAGATTATTCAATTTTAAAATTTTAGAATCATCGACTGCATTAGGTGATTTTATCACTACATTTTTTATAATACCTGTATCTGTAACAACAACAGCAACAATATCGTAGTCACTTACACGTATTAACTGGAGTGACCTTATTGAACTCTTTCTAACAGAAGGAGTCAGTACAGCAGATGTATATTTTGTGATATCAGATATTAATTTAGTTGTCCTTTTAATAATTTTATCTAATTCATTTATAGTTTGAATTTGAAGCATATATTTAATTTTTTCTATTTCCTGTGGGGATGGATATTTAATTTCCATTATTTGATCTACATAGTACCTATATCCTCTGTCAGAGGGAATTCTTCCAGCCGATGTATGGGGTTGTTCTAATAGTCCTAGATCTTCTAAGTCCGCCATTTCATTTCTAATGGTTGCTGGACTTATATCAGTCAAATATTTTTTAGCTATAGTTCTTGATCCAACTGGTTCAGCAGTTTCTATATAATCTGTCACAATAGCCTCTAATATTTTTCTTTTTCTCTCTCCTAGTTCCATTATTCCACCCCCTTTTCTTGTTAGCACTCATTAATCACGAGTGCTAATCACTACGATTTTAAAATATCACTATTAAAATATTTTGTCAATATATGCATTATTATAATAAAATTTCATTTTAAAAAGGAAACAAAGACTAAATTGGATAAATCTCGTCCTTTCTCTGTTAATCTTATATTTTCTCCATATTTCTCAATTAATCCCTTATCAATCAAGTCTAATATCTCATTACCATAGACCTGCATAACATCCTCATTAAATTTACTTTTGAACTTATTAATATTTATTCCGCAATTCATTCTTAAACCTAAAAACATAAATTCAGCCATATGTTCTTCCTTAGTTAAAATATTTTTTTCTTCTATTGCATTACCATAGTTTTTTATATTATAAATATATTTTTTTATATCTTTAACATTACTATACCTAATACCATTTATATATGAATGTGCACCTGCACCCACCCCAATATACTCATCATCACTCCAATAAATGATATTATGCCTGCATTCATAGCCTATTTTTGCAAAATTTGATATTTCATATTGGTTATACCCATTCTCTTTAAGCAAATTTATCATTGTATGATAAAGCAATCTTTCCTCTTCTTCATCAAGTAGATTTAGTTCATCATTTTGATATAAATTATAAAACCTTGTATCTTCTTCTATTATTAAGCTATAACAGGAAATATGCTGTGGCTCTAACTTTATTACATTTAACAATGTCTCTATGAATTCATTTACATTTTGATCCGGTAAGTTAAACATCAAGTCGACATTTATATTTTTAAAACCCAAACTTTTTGCATCTTTAAAATTAATTAAAAACTGTTCATAGGTATGAATTCTTCCTAATTTTTTCAATACTTTATTATCTGTACTTTGTAAACCTATTGATAATCTATTTACACCATATTTTTTTAACATATTAAGCTTCTCTAAATTTAAAGTACCAGGATTGGCTTCTATTGTAAATTCCTTTGGTGTAAACTTTTCAAGCGAACTTAATAATTTTTCTAAATTTTTGATAGATAAAATGGTGGGAGTACCCCCACCAATAAAAATTGTATCAAATTGTTTTTCTTCTAATAAATTTATTTCCCTAAGCAAAGCCTCAATATATTCATCCTGATATTCTGTATTCACAATTGAATTAAAATCACAATAATAACATTTGCTTTTGCAAAATGGTATATGAATATACAATCCCTTCATTATTCCACCTTCAATACAGCCATAAATGCTTCTTGTGGAACTTCAACAGTTCCTATTTGTTTCATTCTCTTCTTACCTTCTTTTTGTTTTTCAAGGAGTTTCTTTTTACGTGAAATATCTCCACCATAACACTTTGCTAAAACATCTTTCCTTAACGCTTTTACGGTTTCTCTTGCAATTACTTTTGAACCAATAGCTGCTTGAATTGGTATTTCAAACAACTGTCTTGGTATAATCTCCTTTAACTTTTCAGCAATAGCTCTTCCCTTTTGATATGCCTTCTCCTTTGGAACAATTTGTGACAAGGCATCTACAGGATCTCCATTTAATAAAATATCAAGTTTAACAAGTTCAGACCTTTTATATCCTGCAAGTTCATAATCAAGTGATGCATATCCCTTTGTTCTTGACTTTAATGCGTCAAAGAAATCATAAATTATCTCGTTTAAAGGAATTTCATAATGGAGCATAACTCTTGTTGTCTCTAAATATTCCATATTTTTAAATATTCCTCTTTTTTCTTGACATAGTTCCATTACAGCCCCCACATAATCTGAAGGACATATTATACTTGCATTAACAATTGGCTCTTCCATATAACTAATCTCCGTTGTAGGAGGCATATTTGTTGGATTCGTAAGCTCTATAATTTCTCCATTAGTCTTTATAATCTTATAAATAACACTTGGGGCTGTAGTTACTAAATTCAAGTTATATTCTCTCTCTAATCTCTCTTGTATTATTTCCATATGAAGTAAACCTAAAAAGCCACATCTAAAACCAAAACCTAATGCAACAGATGTTTCAGGTTCAAAGGTTAATGCAGCATCATTTAACTGTAGTTTTTCTAAGGCATCCTTTAAATCATTGTAATCTGAACTATCGGCTGGATAAATACCACTATAAACCATTGGAATCGCTGGTCTATAACCAGGCAATGGTTCAATTGCTGGTCTTTCTGCCTCTGTTATAGTATCTCCAACTCTTGCATCTCTTACATTTTTAATACTTGCAGTTACGTAACCAACATCACCCGCTTGTAGCTTATCAACCTCCATAAAACTTGGTCTAAATATACCTACTTCTGTAACTTCATATTCCTTTCCTGACATCATAAGTTTTATTTTTGTGCCTTTTTTTATAGTTCCTTCCTTTACCCTTACATAACATACAACGCCTTTATATGGGTCATAATAACTGTCAAATATAAGAGCCCTTAAAGGTGCATCTTCATCACCATTTGGACAAGGAATTTTTTCAACAATTGCCTTTAATACATCCTCTATTCCAAGCCCAACCTTTGCTGATATAAGAGGTGCATCACTACAATCAAGTCCAATCACATCTTCTATTTCCTTTTTTATTTCTTCAGGTCTTGCACTTGGTAAATCTATCTTATTTATTACAGGAACTATCTCTAAGTCATGTTCTAAGGCCAGATAACAATTAGCAAGTGTTTGTGCTTGAATTCCCTGTGTTGCATCCACAACTAATATTGCACCTTCACAAGCTGCTAAACTTCTTGATACTTCATAATTAAAATCTACGTGACCTGGTGTATCTATCAAATTTAGGATATACTCATCATTGCCATCGTTGTGAATTAATCTAACTGCCTGAGCTTTAATTGTTATTCCTCTTTCTTTTTCAAGCTCCATTGTATCTAATACCTGTTCTTCCATTTCTCTTTGAGTTAATGTACCTGTTTTTTCTATTAATCTATCTGCCAAAGTTGATTTACCATGATCTATATGAGCTATTATACAGAAATTACGTATTTTCTTTTGTCTATCACTTGGCATAGCCTAACCTCCTTAAAATTATACAAAAATAGTCATAATTGATTATAACACAATATTTTATAAATATGTCAACATTGAATTTATTTAAAATAGGAATGTCCAAAGACATTCCTATTTTAAATAGATCGCAATTGATTTTGCAATAATTTTACTTGTTCTAATAGCTTCATCTAATGAATTAAGGTTAGAACCTACTTCAAGTAAAATCATTTTATCAGATAAATCTTGATTATATTTCGCATTTTGCTTAACGATTCCCCTACTAAGGTTTGGATACATATTGTTTATTATTGTATTTAATTTTTCCGCTTTTTCATAATTAGTTTTATAATTTTTATTTTTAGCACCAACTACAAACATCAATCTTGCGTGTCTTTCATCATTAATAATAACAGTTGTTTTGCTTGATGAAGTAGTAGCATCTCTATGTAAGTCAATTATTATTTTTAAACTTGGATATTTTTTTAAATAAGAAGAAACAGTAGGTCTTGATTTTTCATATCCCTTTTCTCTTGTTGGTAAATCGTGTATTGTTATATCGTGCACTACTGCAATACCATACTTTTCTTCTAACTCCCTTTTAAGCTCTTCACCAACCTTAACAATATTTAAATTATAATCAGTTGTAAAATTTCTATCTTTTAAATTGTTAGGATTAAAACTTTCTGTAGTATGAGTATGAAAAATTAGAACTAAAGGCTTATCCCTATCAATTTTTTTCTTTTCAACATCATTTTTATCATTTGGCTTAACTACTTGTATAGAATCATCATCTTTTTTTGTAGGTTCTTTTGGTTCATCTGTTTCAATATCATTTTCCTTCTGGTTTTTTTTGTCATTATCCGCTACTATATTTACTGGATTATCATTATTGGTTATCAAATTTGAAATGTCTATATACCCAATCAATGGTACTTGATTTTCAAAATAACTTGTAGGGTCCTCTATATCTACTCCAACTAAATGTTTTAATATTAATGGTAATATACTAACTTTATCTTCATCCTCTATATTACTATATACATAGTCCATAATACCGTTAGATTTACTAATAGTACTAATATAAAAACTACTCGAATATAAATTTTTAGCAACAATCATAGGTGAAACTATTGATAGTAAAAGCCAAATAAGAATAAGAATGTAGATAATATTTAAAATAATTTCTTCATACCTTTTTTTCATTCCCTCATCCCCTTTGTAAATAACCTCTTAAAAATATATTATTTTTAATCCGAAAATATTACTGAAGGTATTTATTTAAATCTTCTTTATCTAATGAAGGATGGAGTGCTAAATTAATAGAATTTGCAATTATTTTTGACATATCATCTATTAATGCATCTATTTCCTTTGGTGTTACCATCAAATCACTAATATATGGACTTAAAATTTCCCTAATTAAAATATATTTTTCATTTTTATCAACCTTTTTAACAATATCATAGAAATCTTTATTATCCTTGCTTTGTTTTATCAATTCATCTATAATCATATCAATTGTATCATTGGCCATTGTTGCTGCATCAACAACAGTAGGTACACCAATTGCAATTACAGGTACTCCTAATGTATCCTTATTTAAAGCCATTCTCTTATTTCCAACTCCAGAACCAGGTCCTATTCCTGTATTCCCTATTTGAATAGTTGAGGCAACTCTCTCCATCTTTCTTGAAGCTAATGCGTCTATGGCAATAACATAATTAGGTTTTACCTTTGAAATAACTCCCTGTATTATCTCCGCAGTCTCTATACCTGTTAAACCTAAAACACCTGGTGCGATTGCACAAACTGGATTAATGCCCTCATCTATATGTTCAGGCATTAATTGTTTTAAATGTCTTGTAATTAGAAGCTTAGAAACCACTTTAGGTCCTAATGCATCTGGAGTAACATTCCAATTACCTAAACCTGCAACTAAAACTGTATCCCCGTCCTTAATTCCAATCATATTTTCTAATTCTTTAGCTAAAACCTCACTTATCTTATCATGTGCCTCTGCATCGTAATGTTTTATTCCTGGCACTTCTATTGTCACGTACCTTCCAATTTCTTTACCCATTATTTTTGCACCACGTTCATCTTTAATTTCAACAACTGTTACAGATACATCCTCATATGGTTTTTTCACATCAACTTCAACACCAGGAACTTCTGTGTTATTATCCTTTTTATACATTTCCCTTGCTTCAACTGCTAAATCCGTTCTAATGTTTATCACAATAATCCCTCCCTTAGTATTTAGTATATACATCCAAATTTTTTTTATTTTTAATTTAAATTCACTTGCTAATTTTAGTTCATAATGATATAATACTATCGTTACGAACAAACTGTTCGCCGTGTCCCCAAACTGCTGTAATGTCCCACTTATTAAAATTTTTCAGGAGGGATATTAAAATGGCAAATATTAAATCAGCTATCAAAAGAATAAGAGTTACTGAAAGAAGAACTCTAAGAAACAAAATGGTAAAGTCAGCTGTTAAAACTGCTATAAAGAAATTTGAAATAGCTTTAAACAGCGGCAATATCGACGAAGCAAAGGTTTTATATGCACAAGCAGTTAAAGCACTTGATAAGGCTGCAGCAAAAGGTGTAATACATAAAAATGCTGCATCAAGAAAGAAATCAAGACTTACTGTTAAGCTAAACAAAGCCCTTGCATAATAAAAACACCCGTTAGGGTGTTTTTATTATGCACACAATTCTATTATTAAATTTTCAACAGCAATAGAAGCATTTAGTTCTCCCTGTTTTATTTTTAAATCATATTCATAGCATCTCTTTATATTTTTTTTCAAATCACTTAATTCATATTTTTTAATCCATTTAATATAATTTTTAAGTGCAAAGTCTCTTATATTATATTTTTTTACTACATCATTATAATTCTCACCATAAATTTTTAACAGATACATTATTTTATAATTTCTAAATATCATACTTAAAATCATAAGTTCTTCTTCACCTTGAAGAATCATCTGATTATAAACCATTACAGCATCATCCAGTTCCTTTATTGTAATATAATCTAAAAGTCTAAAAATATTATTTTCAATGCTTTTTGATAAAATTAAATCTATATCTATTTTGTCAACAGTTTTTTTATCTCCTAAATAATCTACTAATTTTTTTAATTCTAAATCAATATTCTCATTACAAAGTGTAAGTTCTGATGTCAAATATAATAAATTTGACTTTGTAATAGTTTTGTTTTCTTTATTTAAATAGTTTTGAATGTATTCTTGAAGGTTTTCTCCCTTTAATTTTTTATACTCTATAACCATTCCATTTGTCCTAAATAACTTATATAAGTTTCCACTTTTATCAACATTTGAATAACTTGATAAAAGCAAAATATTTGTATCAGGTATATTATTTAAGTATTTTGAAAGTTCATTAGAAAGTGCATTGTTTTCAAAGATGTAATTAGCATTTTTTATATGTATAAGTCTTTTATCCGACATAAATGGTGTAGTTTCACAAGCATTAATTATAGATTCAATGCTTACATTTTCACCATCCATAATCAATATATTAATTTCTTTAAATTGTGTAATTAAATCATAAACTAATTCTATTGTGTTATCTATAATTGTTTTTTCCTGTCCATAAACTAAAATTAATGATTTTATATTTTTTATATTCTTTTTAAAATCAGAAAAATTATTTAACTCCATTATACATCATCCTTTTTACTATTTATGTATACTGTATTTTTTACCATCTGTCCTTATTTGAATAGTTCCATCTCTATCCGTTCTGTAATATTTTATATCATTCTCTTCTAACAAATCAATAACTTCTTTAGCTGGATGATTAAAGTTATTCTTACCAACAGTAAATATAGAGTTTTGAATTTTAATATTCTTAAGTATTTCTTCATTAAAGGAGTATCTTGAGCCGTGATGTGGCATTTTTACAATCTCAAATTCTCCACTAATTTTCTTCATTAATGACAATTCTGCATCTGCTGTAAGAAGAAAATCAAATTCTTTATATTTACCTATTATAACCAAACAATTTTCATTAACATTTTCACTTGTTTCTGATTCATTAGATAATATATTAAATTCAACACCATCAACTATCAATTTGTCATTATTTTTTAGTTCTATAAATTCATTATTATTCGGCTTAAATGCAAATTTTGAATGTACCTGCAGATTATTTATAACATATTGCAATCCACCAGCGTGATCATTGTGAAAATGTGTAATTATTAAAACATCAATCCTTCTATATCCTCTCTTTTTAACAAAAGGTACAACTCTTTTTTGTGCCATATTATATCCATTTATATTTCCGCCAGTATCTATTAAAATTGTCTTTTTATTAGGTGTTTCTATAAATATAGAATCACCTTGTCCTACATCTATAAAACTTATTATTAACTGATTTTTAGGGTAAAAATTAAATAGAAAAACTGCTGATAAAACGATTAATATTGCTTTTTTTAATTTATCATTTATTTTAATTAAATCAAAGAATAATATTATAATAATATAACTAATAATAAGCATATATAAAGAATAATTTGGGATATATAGATTAATATTTATGCATTTTAAAATATTTAATAACTTAATAAACAAATTACCTAAAATTAGGACAGGATATAAAATCATCTGACTCTTTGCCAAAGAAAATGTTATAAATGTTATCAAAGAAAAAATTGTGATAAAGGCTACTAAATATGAAACAAACAAATTAGTTATAACAGAAAATATTGATACATAACCACTTAAGAATAATATAATTGGCATTGAAAATATAAACGCTGATAGATTAATAGCTATCCTTTTATCCATTTTCTGTTTTAAAACCGGAGTTAAAATAATTATACCAAAGGTTGAAACTATAGATAAAATAAACCCTATATCATAAACAATATATACATTACTTGCAGTCATTAAAATAAAGGTTGTAACTAAAATATTTAATGAATTAGGATATTTTTTTAAAGTTTGAGCCAATGTAGCAAATAAAATCATAATAAAGGCCCTAACTGCAGAATGAGAAAAATTTGCTAACACAACATAACTATAAGTAAAAAACAATAGAGCAAAATATCTTACCTTAAAATTGGATGAAAAAAGTATCACTGTAAATAGTGCTAAAATTCCAAGATGACTTCCTGATACAGCTACTATATGACTTAAGTTTAATTCCCTCAAAACATCTTTAGTATATTCTTCTAAACCCTCTGTATCACCTGATAAAAATCCATTTATTATAGCTCCTGCTTCTTTATCTATTTTAATTAAATTCCTTTTAAAATTATCACTCAATCTATATAGACTTATAAAAAAATCGCGTTTAGTTCCAATCTTTTTAAATTCTATTACTTTTAAATAGGCATTTATGTTTTTACTAAATATCTTATTATAATTAATATCAGTAATAACTGTTCCCGTAAATATTATTTCATCTCCTACAGATAAATTTTTGTTATTATCAAAATATAACTTCAATGTATAATGTTTGTTCTTAACTATGCAACTTTTATTGTCTAATGAAATCTTAGTTACAACCCCTATATATTTTTTTTGGTTTTCTATACTTTTTAATTTATTTTTAAAAGAATAGAAGGAAATAAAAGCTACAAATACACCTACTAATAGAAAAAGTATATAGATATAAAAATCTCTCTTATAAATAATCATATAAACTAAAAATAGTGCAACAGCTGTTGCACCTAAAATTAATCTATATTCTTCTAAGAAAAATAGTATGCCCAAAATATATGGTATAACAATCCTTATCAATATACTTTTAAACATACTCTACCTCTAATGTTTTTTAGCATTTCCAATATATTTAAGATCTGCTTCTATATTTATCATATGTGCATTTCTATTATAATTAATGTTTATATTTTGTGGTTCTCCATCATCTTGATGTATTTTAAGGTAGTGATTTAATATTTCTGAAGCTATGTTTTCCGAAACATTATCATATACTAAAAAGTATTCCTTTTCAGGTATTTGCAATGAAAGATGATATACTCCATCCTTTACAGTTCTAGTTTCTCTTGATTCATTAAACATATCATCGCCTCCTATGTTAATAGCTATTTAAAGTATTAACATATTTTTTCTAATTTATACAAATAAAGAGGATGTTTTATCATCCTCTTACTATTGATTTATTAATCTGAACTTTGTCTTTTTTATTGCTAATATAATTGGTACTGCTACAACCGCACTTACCAATCCTTGTGTTATATCTCCTGAAATTAAAGAAGTTATTGCTGCTGCATAACCAGTCATAAAGTAATTATAAATAAAATATCCAGTCATCATCTCTAAAGCAGCAACAAGTCCTGCTATTAAAGTAGATATTGCTGTTTCTTGATTTAGTTTTTCATAGACTATTGCAAATAAAAGACCTTCCATTCCTTTTATTATTAAAGTTGCAGGAGCATAAATAAAGTATCCTCCCAACAAATCTGCCATCATTGATCCTATTCCACCGGCAATTAAACCATATTTTCTACCTAAAATTGCTGCTATGACAAAAATCATTATATCACCAAAGTTAGTATAACCTTTTACTGTTGGAATTCTAATAACCATTGTACACACAGTAACTAATGCAATAGCCATTGATAGTGTTACAATTTTTGATATTTTTTGATTGCTGTTCAATTTAATTCCCCCTTTATAATGTTTCGATACACTTTTATTAAAATTTATTTTTTTATATAATACACTTTTAATAACATTTGTCAATACTTTGTTTAAACATTAGCTATATTTTTATATTATATTTAATTTAACTTTATGAGCTTTTATATATTTAAAAAAGCCTAAGTTTTATATCCTTAGGCTTTTTTTCTAAACAACTTTGCTATTTCTACTGCTATTAAAATAGAAATTGAACATATAGCTACTACAACAATTTGTTCAATGTTTAAAAGTTCTATTTTAAATATTCTTCTTGTTAATGGAGTAATAAATACTACCATTTGAATTAATAAAGAAACCAACACTCCATAATTTAAATATTTGTTACTAAACATACCATTAAAAATAACCGACCTATTATAATATCTTACATTAAACGCGTGAACTAACTGTGATAAACTCAATGTATAAAATGCCATAGTTCTGGCAACTTCTTCACTATACCTTTCGCCATATTTAAAGGCAAATAGTGTGGCTGCACCTATAAAAATACCTTGTAGTATTATTCTAAAACCTAATCCCTTTGAGAAAAATCCCTCATTTGGATCTCTTGGTGGTTCCTGCATAACATTATTTTCAGGTAATTCCATTCCAAGTGCTAAAGCTGGGAAGGTATCAGTTACTAAGTTTACCCAAAGTATGTGTATTGGGAGTAGCGGTTCAGCCCAATTAAATAATGTTGCTATAAATAGTGTTAAAATTTCTCCAATATTACAGGATAATAAAAAACTTATAGATTTTCTTATATTTGAGTAAATTGTTCTACCCTCTTCTACTGCTGAAACAATGGTAGCAAAATTATCATCTGTTAATATTAAATCAGCTGCCTCCTTAGAAACATCAGTTCCAGTTATACCCATCGCTACACCTATATTTGATTTCTTTAGTGCTGGTGCATCGTTTACTCCATCACCTGTCATAGCAACAATCTGACCATTTGCCTTCCAAGCTTCAACTATTCTTACCTTATGTTCTGGTGAAACTCTTGCATATACTGAATAATTCTTAACTTTTTCAATTAGTTCCTCCTGTGATATATTTTCTAATTCTGCTCCTGTTATTGCTTCATTTTCTTCTTTCAATATACCTAATTCCTTTGCAATTGCAACTGCTGTTATTTTATGATCTCCAGTTATCATTACTGGTTTAATACCAGCTGTTTTGCACTTTTTAACTGCCTCCTTTGCTTCTTCCCTTGGTGGGTCAATCATACCAACTAATCCTACAAATACAAGATTCTTTTCTGCATCATCCTTATTAATCTTATCAACAGTCTTAAAGGCAAATGCTAATACCCTTAAGGCCTCTTTTGCCATTTCTTCATTTGCTAATTTTATTCTCTTAATATCATCTTCATTAATTTCCCTTATCTTATCGCCTTCTAATATATATGAACATTTTGATAACAATACATCTGGTGCACCCTTAACATTAACTTCTATTTTATCCTCAGCTTTATTAAATGTAGTCATAAGTTTTCTATCTGAATCGAAGGGTATTTCATCAATTCTTTCAAATATTTTATCTAATTCTCGTTTATCGATTGATACATTTAAAGAATAATCTATTAAGGCTGTTTCAGTTGGATCACCTAAAAGCTTTATTTTACCTTTTTCTTCTACAACCTTTGTGTCATTACATAGATTTGCAATATGAAATAGCTTTTTAGCATCTACAATGTCATCTGCAAATCCATTTGAAGTATAAATTTTTTTTACAGTCATTTTGTTTTGTGTTAATGTACCTGTCTTATCTGAACATATGACTGTTGCACATCCTAATGTTTCTACAGCAGGCAGTTTTCTAACAATTGCATTTTTCTTTATCATTTTCTGTACACCAACAGCTAAAACAATAGTAACAACTGCAGGAAGCCCCTCTGGTATTGCTGCAACTGCAAGTGAAACCGATGTCATAAACATATTAAATACTTCTCTTCCTTCAAAAACTCCAATACCAAACATTAATCCACATATAACAAGTGCAGATATTCCCATCCATTTTCCTGCTTCTTCAAGCTTTTCCTGGAGAGGCGTTTTTTCTTCTTCTACCTTAGATATCATATCTGCTATTTTACCTATCTCTGTATTCATTCCTGTCTGTACAACTACACCTATACCTCTACCATAAGTTACCATAGATGACATAAAAGCCATATTTTTTCTATCACCAATAGGTATGTTATTTTCTTCTAATAAATCACTATTCTTATCAACTGGTACAGACTCACCTGTTAAAGCAGCCTCTTCAATTTTTAAGTTTGATGTTTCAATTAATCTTAAGTCTGCAGGTACATACTTACCAGCCTCAAGAACAACTATATCACCTATAACAAGTTCTCTTGCAGGTATTTCTTTTGATTTTCCATCTCTAATAACGTGTGCAAGCGGAGCAGCCATCTTTTTTAATGCATTTAACGACTCCTCTGCTTTATTTTCTTGTATGACACCCAATATAGCATTCAATATGACTACTAACAAAATAATTACTGTATCTGCAACCTCACCTACCAATCCTGATATAATTGCTGCTACTATTAATATAATTACTAAAAAGTCTTTAAATTGATCTAAAAACTTTTGAAGAGTTGTTTTACCCTTTTTTTCTCTAAATTCATTATAACCATATTGTTCTAACCTATTTTTCGCCTCCTGTTCTGTTATGCCTTTTTCTGTAGTTTTCAATTCATCAAAAATTTGTTCTCTTGTTAAGTTGTAAAACGCCTTCATTGTCTATGACCTCCTTTATCATTATTATTACAAAACAAAAAGACCTTTATCCATCAAAAATGGATAAAGGTCTTACTCACAAGCTCTGCTTGTTAACCAACCGGGCATTTGCCGCGATGACGATTGGTTATACCCTTACGAGTCGAGTTACTCCCCTTTATAAGAAATTTTATACTCTTTATTTGTTATTGTCAATATCTGATATTAAATTTTTTACAATTGATTCATCGCTTTTATTGCCCTTATGCCTTACTTTTAATAAAACAGGAATTAATGATAAAAGAATAATCATAACTACTGAAAATACAAATTGTTTGGAATAAACATTATTTAAAGAACTACCAAAATTGCTGTAGACAAATGTTCCAGGAATTATACCTAAAAAAGAGGCTAATGTATACTTAATTATATTTATTTTTGAAAGACCACATATATAACTAACAACATCACAGGGTAAAATTGGAATAACCCTCATTAAAAATGTAATCTTAAAAGCATTTTTTTCGTCAAAGGAATACTTTTCAATTTTGTCTCCAAAATACCTCTGAAAAAAATCAGCACCTAAAAACCAAGATATATAATACGCAATTATTGAACCAACCGTACTGCCAAGAACAGTTAATATTGTTCCCTTTATAGAACCAAACAATATTCCTCCTAAAACAGAAAATAACCCTATTGGTAAAAGGAGTATGGGCCTTAATATGCATAACAAGAAAAATATAAAGGGAGCTAAATTATTATAAGATGTAACAATTTGTTTTACATCATTTAAATTGTATAGATGAAATTTAACAACAATTATTGTAATTATGCTTAAGAATGCTGCCAAAATTATAAATTTTACATTTCCTAATTTATACATCACTCCATCTCCATTAAACCCTTTATATTCAAGATAAATTCTTTTTTATTTTTTGTTAATTCCTCATATTCTTCTTTAGTAATTTTGTTTTCCAAAAGCAGATTATCTGCAAGTTCAATGAACCGTTCACAAAGTAAAATCAAATCGTCTTTAACTTTATCCATCCAAACCACCCCAACTCTTTTAAAAGATAAAAAATATATTCTTTTATTTTATAAAAAATGCTCTTTCTATTAAAATCTGAAGTTGCAACTGCATCTACTTCAACCTGACCTACACTTGTTTTTATAGTAATTTTACCTACGTTATCTCCTTTTTTTATATTATTCTTCAGATTTTTATTCAATTGACAATTTATTACTACGGTTTCATTTTTTTTCTTTAAAACTACAACATCAGTCCTTGGTGAATATTTTATTTTTTCTCCAATAAAGTCTTTATTTTCTATTTCAAAAACATCCTTGTTAGTTACTACAAAATTTTCATAATTATTAATGGCATAATTCAATATTTTCTTTGTATCTTCAAACCTGTCGTTTTTTGTGTCACAACCCAATACAACACTTATAAATCTAAGTGGTTTCCCATTTCCATTGGAATTAGTAACATCTATAGTTGTAACTAAGCAATAACCTGCCTCATCAGTATAACCTGTCTTTAAACCATCTACCCCTTTAAAATTTCCCAATAGTTTATTTGTTGAAAAATAAATCTTATTTTTATACTTAAAGCTTTTTAGAGAAGTATATTTTAATATATCATAATATTTTTTAAGAATATTGTAAGAGAGCAATGCCTGTTCATAGGCAGTAGATACATTATATTTATTGTTTTTAGTTAATCCAGATGAATTTATATAATGCGTATTATTTAAACCTAATAATTTAGCATTTTCATTCATTCTATATATAAAATCTTCTTTTTTAGTTCTGCAAAATTCCTGTTCAAGTACTTCTGGTGCATTATTAGCAGAAAAAACTAACATAGCTGTTATTAAATCATCTATTTTTACTTTTTCTCCATAATTAACATTTAATATTGGTTCATCATAGTTAAATTTCTTATTATCTATGTTGTATATAATAAAATTATTTTTATATTCGTTACCTACACCCTCAATAAATGTATAATAGGTCATTAATTTTGTTAATGATGCTATTGCTCTTTTTTCATCCTTGTTTTTATCAAACAATACCCTTCCAGATTCTGCATCAATCAAAACAGCTGATTTGCAGTTTAATTCGTATTTTAATTCACCTGCATTAGCTTTTAAAATATTAGATATCAGAATAATAAATGTTATAATAAAAATTGATGTCCTTTTCATTTGCCACCTCTCTAATTATTTTAACAATATATTCCTTTAATTGCAATATTTTTTTAATTATTGATACTTCTGCATTTTCTAATATATAATAAAATAGAAATACCATCAATGGGGTGATTTAATGAAATCTAAAATTCTAAATATTTTAAGGTCATCTGATACATATGTTTCAGGGGAAGAAATAAGTAAATTATTAGGCATTTCACGTGCTGCCATATGGAAACATATAAATCAGCTAAAGAAGGAAGGTTATCAAATAGATTCATTAACTAAAAACGGCTATAAACTTATTAGTTCCCCAGATATTTTATCCTTTGATGAAATATCACCATTTTTAAAAACAAAATTTATAGGTCACGATATTTTGTATTTTGAAAGCATTGATTCAACTAACACTTTTGCAAAGTCTATTTCACAAAACTGTAAAGATGGGTTAGTTATAATAGCAGAAGAACAAACAAAGGGTAGAGGTAGATTAGGTAGAACCTGGGTATCACCTAAAAGAAAAGGTATTTGGATGTCAATAATTCTCCATCCTAATCTACCTCCTACAGAGGCACATAAATTAACAATTATTACTGCCTCATCAATATATAATACACTTTGCAAATTCAATGTTGATATAAAAATCAAATGGCCAAATGACATTTTAATTAATGGAAAAAAGGTATGTGGAATTTTAACAGAAATGAATGCAGAATTAAATCACATTAATTCCTTAGTAATTGGAATTGGAATAAATGTAAATACAGAAGTAGAAGATTTTAATGAAGAATTAACGAAAATTGCAACCTCATTAAGAATAGAAACAGGAAAATTTATTGATAGAAAAAAATTAACTGCTGAAATATTAAACAACTTTGAGGATTTTTATATAGACTATTTATCTACAAAAGATATAAGACCTTATTTAGAAATAGTACGTAAAAATTCTGCTTTAATAAATAAATATGTTGAAATAATTAAACCTAACGAAAAATATATAGCAAAAGTAGTAGATATTGATGATGACGGACAATTAGTTATAGACAATGATGGAAAAATTGAAAAATTGCTTTCAGGAGAAGTAAGTCTACACAATATGTATAATGGAAAATAAAAGAATGCCGATAAATACTTTCGGCATTCTTTTATTTTAATTTCTAATCTTATTTATTTTCAAACCAACAAATGCAGCAATAAAACATTTTATAACATCAAAGGGTAAAAATATCAAAATACCATTCTTAATTGCCCAAAACATAGTTACACCTTTTTTAAAATATATATTTAAAATTAAATATAAATATGTTACCCCTAATAGATAGACAACAGCAAGTCCTAACAAACCTGCTATTATATAGGCAACTATATTTTGCCTTTTAACTTTTTCAATTATTCTACCTGTTGTATACGCACCTAATATAAAACCTACTATATATCCAAAACTTGGTTTTAATATTACCTGTATCCCTGCAGTTCCACCTGCAAAGACTGGAATACCTATTAGTCCCATAAGTAAATATAGTATCTGCGAAAGTGCTGCCCTTTTTGCTCCTAAAACTATTCCAGACATAATAACGAAAATTATTTGTAAGGTAAAAGGCACATAAAATATGGGAATGTTTATGTATGCACCTATAGCTGTTAATATTGAAAATAAACTAATTATTACTAAATCCCTTGTTTTCATAATTACCTCCTTTGTAAACTTGTTATTGTTTATTGGTTTACATTTATTATAATAAAAATTATTTTGATTGTCAAACATTAAAAAATAAAAAAACGCCCTTTAGGCGTTTAGAATTCTTATCTGGCGGGAGTATGTGGGAATCGAACCCACCCAACGGGTTATTAGCCCGTCAACTCGGTTTTGAAGACCGGTAGGCACACCAGCACCTATCTACCCCCGTGCCATTTTATTATACATTAAATATTTCTATTTGTAAATAAAATAAACAAACAAAAATTATTAATTTTATCTATAGAGCACTCTTTTATCTTCAATCCTTTTTGTAAACTTTATTGAATCTAAGTATTCTAATATCATTACAGCATATTTTCTATTCAATTTTAATTCATCTCTAAATGTTGAAGTTGAAATCTCACCCTTTTTTTCTATATAGTCCGCAATCCATTGCTTTACATAATCTATATTATCTTTCATAATATAGTATTCATTTTCAATTTTCACTAAAACTTCATCTTCTATCAATAGATTTAAAATTGCTTTTGCCGTCTCCTTTTCTCTTCCAAAAATATCTAAAATAGTATCAATTTTAGGCGGCATTAAGTTTGCATTTTTTAATTCATTTAATATTTTTTCTTTTATTTCTGTCTGTCTCTTATTAAGTTTTATTTCAAAACCCTTTAGCTTTACATATTTTGTATTTAAATCAATTGTATCCTCTCTTAGTAAATTAAATAACATATCAATTAACTTAGTCCTTTTTTCTTGTTCAAAAAGCTTATTTTTAAATTCCTCTTTATTCATACCATAATTTAATGGATTTTTAATGTGATATTCATTTAAAATTTGCTTTGCGTCTTCTTTAAGACTTTTTATATAGGAAAAGTGAACATAAATTTTTTCAGTTCCAATATCAATTAAATGCACTCTTTTATCGATACATAAACCTTCGATAATTTGTTCCAAATTTTCTATTCCTCTACCAGCTAATTTTCTTATTTCATCTATATTGGGGAAACTTTGACTATGCTTTTCAATTATCTTTTCAACCAATTCATAAGCTGTACCTTTTTCTTTTATTAATAACTCCTCAATCACCCTTGAATCGCCTATCTTATGCTTTTTAGCATTAGGTTCTAATATTGTTCCTCCCCCTATTGTAATCATAGGTGAATATGTTCTTATTATAAATTTATCTCCTCTTCTTGACGCAATTGGTTCTTCTAACCTAAATTGAACTAATGCCGTATCCCCAGGTGCTAATTCATCTTTTTCTAACAATATGACTCTTCCTATAATCTCTTTTGTTCCGTGATATAGCTTAATTCTATCTCTATTTTTTAGTTTTTTAGGTGCATCCTCTAAATAATTTAACCTACAATCAATCATCATAGAACTTTCTAAACTCCCTATTTTTGCAACAACATCTCCTCTTTCAACATCATCTTTTTTTACACCTGATATATTTATTGCTACTCTTTGACCTGCAAATGCCGTTTTTACATCTTTTTCGTGAACCTGTAAATTTCTAACTTTACCCCTTAGCCCTTTTGTGTATATTTCACATTCTTCACCAACAGTTATACTTCCTGATATTAATGTTCCTGTCACAACAGTACCAAATCCCGGTACAGTAAAGCTTCTATCTACAGGCAATCTAAAATCTGTTAATATATCCCTTTCATTAATTTCTTTAGTCAGATTATCAATAGTATTTACAAGCATATCAATACCTTCCTTTGTAATAGAAGATACTGGTATTATTGGTGCACCTTTAAATGGAGTATCCTTTAAAAATTCCTTTACATCATCTGAAACAAATTGAAGCCACTCTTTATCAACTAAATCTATTTTGGTTAACACTACAATTCCTTTTTTTATGTCAAGTAACTTTAAAATATTTAGATGTTCCCTTGTTTGAGGCATTATCCCCTCATCTGCAGCAATAACAAGAAGAAAAATATCTATTCCACTTACACCTGCCAACATATTTTTTATAAATTTTTCGTGTCCAGGAACATCAACTATACCTGCTCTTCTTTTACTTGGTAGATCAAAATAAGTAAAACCCAAATTTATTGTAATTCCTCTTTCTTTTTCTTCTCTTAATGTATCCGTATCTCTGCCTGTCAAAGCTTTAATTAATGTAGTTTTTCCATGATCTATATGTCCTGCTGTTCCTATAATTACATTTTGCATTAATATTGCCTCCTATAAGATGCCATCTAAATTATTTTTTATTATCGTATAATCATCCTCAAACAAAGTTCTAACATCTAATATAATACTATTTCTACCAACTCTTACAACTACAGGTATTTGACATTTTCTAAGTTCTTCTTCTATCTTTTCAACTTTTTTATTTTTAGGTTCTATAAAAACAGCAAATGTTGGAATTGTTTCAAGAGGCATTGCACCACCACCAACAGTTGAATAATCTTCTCTTACAGTAATTTTTGCCCTATCCTCTTTAATTGCTCTTTTCAATATTCTTAATAATTTATTAGCCCTCCTTCTAAGTTCTTCATAATCAAGTGTTAACATATTTAATATAGGAATATCCTTTACAGCTCGTTCTTCATCTAAATATAAATTTAATGTAGCTTCAAGTGCAGCTAGTGTAAATTTATCTATTCTTAATGCTCTTGTTAGCTGTTTTTTTTTCATTCTTTGGATTAATTCCTTTTTACCTACAATTATTCCAGCTTGAGGTCCACCCAACAATTTATCTCCACTAAACGTAACAACATCAACACCTTTTTTTATACTGTTTTGTACAGTTGGCTCATAGTTCAACCCATATTTTGATAGATCAATTAATACACCACTTCCAATATCCTCGATAAGAGGTAATTTATATTTTTCCTTTAATACAACAAGTTCATCTAAACTGACTTCTTCAGTAAAGCCAAGAATTCTATAATTACTTTGATGCACTTTTAGCAGAGCTGCCGTATTTTCATTTATTGCACACTCATAATCATATAAATGTGTTCTATTTGTTGTTCCTATTTCTTTAAGTATGGCACCGCTTTGTTCCATAACTAAAGGAATTCTAAATGAACCCCCAATTTCTACTAATTGTCCTCTTGATACTATAACTTCCTTATTTTTTGCAATTGTTGATAATACTAAAAGCACTGCAGCTGCATTATTATTAACAACCATTGCAGCCTCTGCTCCTGTTAATTTACATATAATATGTTCTACGTGACTGTATCTTGAGCCTCTTTTACCCTCATCTAAATTATATTCTAAATTGTTATATCTTTCTCCTATTTCCATAACTTGCTCTAATGCATATTTAGAAATTGGTGCTCTTCCTAAGTTAGTATGAATTACTGTTCCTGTTGCATTTATTACTCTTCTTAAGCTTGGTCTATAATTTATCTCTAATTGGTTACAAATATCTCTTATTATTTCTTCAATATCAATCTCTTGTATATTGCCAGATAAAATTCTTTTTCGATAACTATCTACTACAGTTCTTATAACATCAAGGACATAATTTCTTGGAAATTTGTCTAAAAATACCTTAATTCTTTTTTCATTTAATAATACATCAACTTTAGGAAGTGATGATAATAGTTTATTCATTTTGACCTCCTATTCAATATATATGTATTTTCCATCAAATTCTGTAACATAACCTACTATAAATGCTTGTACATTATTTTGTTCTAAATCCCTTAACAAATTTATAGCTTCATCACCAGCTAATGAAAATACAAGACCACCGGATGTTTGTGGATCAAATACTATATCCTCAATAAATTCACTATTTTTTAGATTAATATATTTGTCCTTCAAATATTCCTTATTTCTATAGCAACCTGCTGGTATAATACCCATCTTTGCAAATTCTTCTACTCCAGTTAATAATTTAATAGAATCCCACTCAATATGAATTGTTACATTACTGCCCTTTGCCATTTCATAAAGATGTCCTGCAAGTCCAAATCCAGTAATATCTGTACAAGAATTTATTTTATAGTTTTTTGCAATTTTAGCTGCATACATATTTAAAGTCGACATTGTTTTTACCGCTTCTTCTATCTGTTTCTCTTCAGCTAGTTCTCCTTTTATTGCTGTATTTATTATACCTGTTCCTATTGGCTTTGTTAAAATAAGCAGATCTCCCGGTTTTGAATTTGAATTAACCCATATATTATTTGGCTTTACAACTCCAATGACAGACAATCCATATTTAGGCTCATCATCATCTATAGTATGACCACCTGCAATAATAGCATTGGCCTCTATTACTTTATCAGCACCACCCTTTAATATATCACCTAAAATATTAATGTCTTTGCAGGCAGGGAAGCAGGCTATATTTAATGCCAATAAAACATCTCCACCCATAGCATATATGTCACTTAGTGAATTTGCAGCAGCTATTTGACCAAAAAGATATGGATCATCCACCACAGGAGTAAAAAAATCCACTGTATGTATGATTGCCATTTCTTCATTTATTTTATATACAGCTGCATCATCAGAGGTTTCTATTCCAACAATAAGGTTTTTATCATATACTTTTGGTAAATGACACAGAACCTGTGCCAAGGTCTCAGGACCAATCTTTGCAGCTCAGCCAGCTGCTTTAACCATTTGTGTAAGTTTTATGTCTATCATTATTGTCCCTCCCTTCAAATTTATTTTATTACATTAGTATCATTATATCAATAAATACTAATCAAATCCTTTATGTTTTCAAACATTTTATCACCTATACCACTTACATTTTTTAAATCTTCAATTCTTTTAAAGGGACCATTTTTATTTCTATATTCTATTATTCTTTTAGCAAGAGCGTCTCCTATTCTTGGTAATTTTTTCAACTCTTCTATAGAGGCAGTATTTATATTAATCTTATCTTCATCATCCCTTGAATCTATTATACCTTTATCCTTTTCATTTTTATTCTTTGTGGGAATCTTAATATAATCTTCATCCTTTAATTTAGTAGCTAAATTTACTGCCTCTAAATTCGCATTATCTGTAAAACCACCAGCTAAATAAACTAAATCTATTATACGTTTATCATCATTAATTTTATAAACACCGGGCTTTTTTACTTCACCACATATATAAACTTGAATCTCTTTTTTGTTTGTTGCCTGATTTTTTATTACCACTATATCATCCTCAGCCTTCTTTAATGAATAAAACTTAATAGAACCTATAAAAAGGACTATAATTGCAAATACATATAAACCTACCTTTTGATTTTTTGTTAGATTCATAGTATCACCTCGTATAATAAACTCAATTAAAATTCTAACCAGCTATATTTTATTTAAACTTTATTGTTAATAAAATTTTTTTTTGATATAATTTAACTTACTGAAAGGAGAGAGGCACAAAGTGAAAAGAATATTATTCTTTTTTATAACAATGTTTTTTTGTTTAAATGCATTTAATATATCAGCCTTTGCATTAGAAAATTTTGATTTAACCTCTGAAGCTGCTATTTTAATTGATGCAGATACTGGACAAATACTTTACGAAAAAAATTCCCAACAAATTTTAGCACCAGCCAGTATAACAAAAATATTAACCTCTATAATTGTGATTGAAAAGTGTAATCTACAAGACAAAGTAATAGTAGGTAAAAATCCTCCCTTTGTTGGAGGAAGTAAAATTTATATACACGAAGGAGAAGAGTTTACTGTTGAACAACTACTATACGCTTTAATGCTTGCCTCAGCTAATGATGTCGCTGAAGCCTTAGCTGAACATATATCAGGAAGCGTTGAGGAATTTACTAAACTTATGAATGAATATGCTTATAAAATAGGATGTAAAAATACATATTTTTCAAACCCACACGGTCTTTATGATGAAAATCATTATACAACTGCATACGATATGGCACTTATTGCAAAATATGCAATGAAGAATGAAGTATTTAAAACTATCGTATCAACTCGACAATACATTATACCACCAACAAACAAGCAACCAGAAACAAGATATATTAATAATCATAACAAGCTTCTGTGGAATGGAGGTAAATATTATTATCAATATGCAACAGGAATAAAGACAGGCTACACAATTAAAGCTAAAAATACATTCGTGGGTTCTGCAACAAAGGATGGAATCAATTTAATAGTAGTAGTAATGAAATCACCGTCTCCTGTATATAATGATGTAATTAAGCTTTTTGAATATGGTTTTAATAATTACTCAAAAGAGAAATTAATAGACAGTACTGTTCCCTACACATACCTTAAACTAAATGAAGGCAAAACATTGATACCTGTTGCAGCAAATAGAGATTTTTATTTTATGAAAAATATAAATGATAATAAAATTCCAGCACAAAACGTAATTCTAAAACAAAACATAAAAAGTATACATAAAAATGAAGTAGTAGGAAAAATTGAATTGCTTATTGATGGCAAGGTAATAGACTCAATTGATTTAATCTCTCTACAGGATTATTTAGTTTTCAATAATATGAGTTTAAACAAAATAAACTATAAAATGTATATATATCCTCTTGTAGCTGTATTCCTTTTAAGAGGATTTTATAGAAAATATAAAAGGAAAAAGGGCCTAATATAAAAAGGCCCTTTTATTCTATGTAAGCAATTGCTTCAATTTCAACTAATGCATCCTTTGGTAGCTTACCTACTTGAACTGTTGATCTTGCAGGCATTTTTTCTTTAAAGTATTCACCATATACTTCATTTACTGCAGCAAAATCATTAATATCCTTAAGAAATATAACTGTTTTTATAACTTTATCCATTGAAGTCCCTGCTGCTTCTAATATAGCCTTTACGTTTTCTAATGACTGTCTCGCTGCAAGTTTTACATCATTTGATACAAGCTCACCTGTTTGAGGATTTATTGGTATTTGTCCTGAAGTAAATACTAAATTACCATATTTTATTGCTTGTGAATATGGACCAATTGCTGCTGGAGCATTATTAGTGCTTATAACCACTTTTTCCATTTTACCAACCTCCAATTGTATATTATATATTTATTATAAACTGTCTATCAAAAATTTGCAAATTTTAATTCATTATTCTTTTTATATCAAATATATACTTCATTATTTCGAATTATAACAGGATATATTTTAAAAAAAGCCATAGGAATTTAACCTATGGCTCTTTTTATGCTTACTTTACAACTATATTTACAATTTTTCCTGGTACAACTATTTCTTTTACAATTTGTTTTCCTTCTAAGCTTTGCTTAATCTTTTCATCATTCTTTGCTGTTAATAGTATCTCTTCCTGTGATGCATTTGGTGAAACTAAAATCTTTCCTCTCAACTTTCCATTAATTTGAACAACTATCTCTATTTCATCTTGCTTTAATGCCTCAACATCATAAGTTGGCCACATTTGTTGGTGTACACTTCCTGTTTTTCCTATCATTTCCCAAAGTTCTTCAGTAATATGTGGTACAAATGGAGCTAAAATTAATATTAGCTTTTCTGCTGCCTCTTTTAATATTTCATCCTTTGCATCTTCTTTTTCTTTATATTGATATAGTGCATTTACAAGTTCCATAGTAGCACTTATAGCAGTATTAAAATTAAATCTTTCAGTAATATCCTCAGTTACCTTCTTTACTACTGAGTGTAATATTCTTCTCATTTCCTTATCATCTTTTGATAATTGTTGAAGGTCTATTGTCGAAGTTGTTTTACATCTATCCTTTAGTTCATCAACCAATCTCCAAACTCTATTTAAGAATCTAAAACAACCTTCAACACCTTGATCACTCCACTCTAAGTCTCTCTCTGGAGGTGCAGCAAACATAATAAACAATCTTGCAGTATCTGCTCCATATTCTTTTATTATCTCCTCAGGGCTCACAATATTACCCTTAGATTTTGACATTTTTGCACCATCTTTTAGTACCATTCCTTGAGTTAAAAGATTTTTGAATGGCTCATCTACTGGTGATATTTTGAAATCATATAGAGCTTTCGTAAAAAATCTTGAATATAGTAGGTGTAAAATTGCATGCTCAACTCCACCAACATATTGGTCAACATCCATCCAATACTTTGCTTTTTCAAAATCAAATGCTTTATTTTGATTTGTAGCATCTGTATATCTTAAGAAGTACCAAGATGAGCAAACAAATGTATCCATCGTATCCTTTTCTCTTGTTGCTCTACCACCACATTTTGGGCAAGTTGTATTCATAAATGATTCAGATGTTGTAAGTGGAGACTCCCCTTTTCCAGTAAATACAACATCCTCTGGAAGCAATACAGGAAGCTGTTCTTCAGGTACTGGCACTTCCCCACAATGATCACAATATACTATTGGAATTGGTGCACCCCAATATCTTTGTCTTGATATTAACCAATCTCTTAATCTATAATTTACTTTATAATCTCCAGCTCCTTTTTCCTTTAAATAATCTATTATTTTATTATAAGCCTCTCTATTCTTTATTCCATCAAATTGCTTTGAATTACACATTATTCCATCTTCAGTATATGCATTAGTCATAGTATTAGGATTTAAATTTTCTCCCTCAGGATTTATTACAACTTTAATTGGCAAATTATATTTCTTAGCAAAATCAAAATCTCTTTCATCGTGTGCAGGTACAGCCATAACAGCACCTGTGCCATAATCTAAAAGTACATAGTTTGCTGTTAGAATTGGAATTCTCTCACCATTTGCAGGGTTTATAGCATAGGCTCCAGTAAATACACCCTCTTTTTCTAAATCAGAGGATGTTCTTGTAACTTCATTTACAAATTGCATTTTATTTACAAATTCAGTTACTTGTTTTTCATACTCAGTTCCCTTTGAAATTTCTTGCACCAAAGGATGTTCAGGAGCAAGAACTATATATGTTACACCAAAAACTGTATCTGGTCTTGTAGTAAATACAGTAATCTTATCTTCTCTGCCTTCTATTTTAAAATCTATAAGTGCACCTGTACTTTTTCCTATCCAATTCTCTTGCATTATTTTAACTTTATCAGGCCAACCCTTTAGTCTATCAATATCATTTAAAAGTCTTTCAGCATAATCTGTTATTTTAAAATACCATTGTTCTAAATTCTTCTTGCCTACAGGTGTTCCACATCTTTCACATTCACCATTTACAACCTGCTCATTTGCTAAAACAGTTTCACAAGATGGACACCAATTTACAAATGATTTTTTCTTATAGGCTAAACCATTTTTATACATTTGTAAGAACATCCATTGTGTCCATTTATAATACTCTGGCATACAAGTTTTTACTTCTCTTTGCCAGTCATAACTAAATCCTAATCTTTTTAATTGATCCTCCATTTCAGCCATATTGCTTATTGTCCAATCCTTTGGAGGTATGCCATGTTTTATTGCTGCATTTTCAGCAGGTAATCCAAATGCATCAAAACCTATTGGATGTAGTACATTATACCCTTGCATCCTTTTAAATCTTGCTATAACATCACCTATTGAATAATTTCTAACATGTCCCATATGAAGCTTTCCAGAAGGATAAGGAAACATAACAAGCATATAATACTTTGGTTTTTCTGAAAAATCTTCACCGTGGAAATTATTTTCTTTTTCCCATTTTTCTTGCCACTTTTTTTCTATACCTTCAAAATCATAAAATGCCATAACTCCACCTCCATAAAAATTCTTTTGCAATATAAAAAGCCTCACCCCTAAATATAGGGACGAGGCAACTTCTCGCGGTACCACCCTACTTGACCATAAATTGGTCCACTTAATCAGATATAGGTCTCCCTGCCCTCTTTTCATCGAGGCGAGTTCAGAATTTCGTACAACTGGTTTGCACCGTCCACCAGCTCTCTGAATGCCGTAAATTCCTACTACTCCTCAGAAGGCAACAATATTTATTTTTTGTATATTATACTATATTAATCTTTAATTGTCAAAGATTATATACTAATTGCCTCTGCATCTATCCATAATCTTTCTAAATCATAAAATTCTCTATCTTCTTCATAAAATATGTGTGCAATTACTTCACCATAATCCAACAATATCCACTTTCCAGAATTATATCCTTCTTTATGATTTATTTCATATCCCTTTTCTGCCATCTTTTCTTCTATCTCATCAGCTATAGCTTTAACCTGTATAGTCGATGTCCCACTACAAATAACAAAATAATCCGCTATCTCAGATAAACCTTTAACGTCTAAAATTTTTATATCCCTGGCCTTTTTTTCAGATGCTGTTTTACCAATAAAATATGCCATGCCAGATGTTCCCATCAAGAAACATTCCTCCTAACTTTAATTAAATATTTCTTATTATATTTATATGGTGGTTTAATAAAAAAAGACATAATTATTTTACACTATCTAACCCTAATATGACAACAACATCTTCTTCCTGATTATCATATTTTTTTATTATGCCACATCCTATAATCTCTTTAATTTCTTGGCCAACTTCTTCATCATTACAATATATAAGTGTTTGATCTAATTTTTTGTTATAATTTCCTATTTTACTTACTTCATATTTATTTTCCTTTAGCAATTCTTTATATCTTGCAGCAAGTCCACTTTTATTTGTTGAATTTAATATTTGTATACTACAATCAACCTTATTGCCTGTTATTCTAGATCTATAATATCTTAGAAACTCATAATCATTTTTATAGCTTGGTATATAATATGAAACTGAATTTATATACTTTGGTTCTCCAGACATTACTTTTGTTTTAATCTCATCTTTTGATATGCCTATGAAGGATATAGCATATTTTATCATATCAATTCCATTTAGGTCAGTCTGTACATTTTTTGATACAACACCTAAAATCTTTGGAAACTTTACAAGTGTAAGTGGTGACTTTAGTTTTTCAGCTACTTTTATCAAAAACTCCTGTTGTGTTGATATTCTACCTATATCTCCTAAAGCATATCCACTTCCATCATTATTTTTTCTCCATCTTACAAATTGTTCTGCCTTTTGCCCATCTAAATGCACCTTTTCACCCTTTTTAAAATGTATTTTAATATCTCTTGCATCATAATTCATATCAAAGGGTATAATTACATCAACTCCTCCAATTGCATCAATCAATTCCCTAAAAGCTTTATAATCAACTTTAACATAATTATTTATGTTTATTTTTAACATATCTTCTAACTTATATTTTAATAAATCTATTCCTCCAATAGCGTGTACAGAATTTATTTTTCTAAATTCTCCATTAACCTTTACTCTTGTATCTCTTGGTATTGAATATATAAATATTTTTTTGTCCTTTGGTTCAAGATGAATTAACATTATTGTATCAGAACGTTTAGGAGCATCTTTGTGTTCATAGTCACCTGCATCAACCCCAACTAACAATAAATTTGCTGCTTTTGGTTTATTAATACTTAATATAAATATTGGTATTAAAACTATAAATAAAAGGATTGTAATTATTTTAATTAGTCTTTTCATATTACTCCCCCATATCCAATAAACTATTTCTTAGCTCTACAGTATTAGGATGGATAAGTAATCCTCTTTCTAACAAATACTTAATCGTTGAATCACAGGATTTTATAATTGCTAAATCTAAATTTTCAAATGATAGCTTTCTAATTTCATCTACACCATCAAAATTCCTATCCTCTTCTATTATGTCTGCAATATAAATTATTTTCTCAAGGATAGACATATCTTTTCTTCCAACAGTATGATAATATATCGCATTAAATATATCACTATCAACATTAAACCTATCCTTTGCTATATATGCCCCTACATAGGAATGTAAAATTTGTGGTGACTTTTTATCTATTTCATTTAGCATTATCCCATAATCTTTTATGTATCCCATAATTACATCTAAACTTAAATTTTTTGCATTATCGTGCAAAATAGATGCTATTTCAGCCTTTTCTTTATCTATGTTGTATTTTTGTGCTAATTTAACTGCCATCTTTGATACATTAATTGAATGTCTGTATCTTTTTTCATCTAAACTTTGCTTAACAAAATTTATGATTTCTTCTTTATTTATTTTATTTGAGTAGAGATTGTTCGCATATATATATTTTTCAACCTCACTTGGTACATAATACTGTATAGATTTTTGATTTTTTAATTTATTTCTTATCACAGATGATGATATATCAATATTAGGTATACTTATAAAACGAATATCTAAATTATACTTTTTACGATAATTTGTAATTAAATCTAATATATCGTCTTTTTCTGAATTTCTATTTACAACAACAAAGCTGCAATAATTGTGAATTTCATCAATTTGCTTCCAAGTATGTAGCTCATTTAATGTATCATAACCTATTATAAAGAAGAATTTGTAATTACCATAGAGTTTATTCAATGTTTTTAGTGTATCAATTGTATAAGTAAAACCAGTTCTTTTTACTTCAATATCAAGTGCTTCAAATTTTTTATTATCATTAATTGCAAGCTTTACCATATTAAATCTATCTTGAGCACTTGCAATATCACTTATATTTTTATGCGGAGGTCTTCCTACTGGTATGAAAAATATCTTATCTAAATTCATTTGATTTAGGACTTCGTTTGCAATTATTAAATGGCCATTATGTATTGGGTTAAAGGTACCACCCATTATACCAACTGATAACATAAAATCAACTCCTAACAAAAATTACTTTTTTATTATATAAAAAAGTAATAAAAAATAAAAGTATATAAATATGCGTTTAAAACAGAAAAAAGGAAAGTGCCATATAAAATTTATAATTATGGCACCTATAACTTAACATATCATTTTTTCATAGGTAATTCTATTTTGGGTTTGTTTTTAGATTGTCTATATATTACAAATTTATTACCAATTACTTGAACAGGATCAGCGTCTAATTCTTCACAGACTATATCGCAAGCTTCTCTTGCAGTTAGTAATGAATTCTTTAATACATTAAGCTTTATTATTTCTCTTGCTTCTAATGCTTCATCTATTTGTGCAAGTACTCTATCGTCCACTCCTTCTTTACCAATTTGAACTATTGAATCTATACTATTTGCTAACCCTCTTAAGTAGCTTCTTTGTTTACTCGTCAGCATATCTATCCTCCTATTCTATGAATTCAAATTCAAAATCATTCATTCTTACAAGGTCACCATCTTTTATACCCATTTTTCTTAATTCATCTATTATTCCACGTTTTTCCAAAACCTTGTGGAAATACTTTAATGATTCACTATCATAAATGTTAACACTTAATAGTAATCTATCTACAAAGGAACCTTCTATTACATATGTTCCATCTTCATCTATTCTAATAGTATAAGTAAATTTCTTTTCTTCTGGAACATATACCTCATATTCTTGCTTTTCTTCAACAATGTTATCAAGCATATTGCTTACATATAACATAACTTCCTTTAATCCTTTATTAGTTGCTGCTGATATTTCAAATACCTCAATTCCTTGCTTACCAAGCTCTTCCCTCAATCTCTTAACATTCTCTTCACTACCTGGAATATCACACTTATTTGCTGCAACTACCTGTGGTTTCTTTGATAATTTTTCACTGTACAGTTTCAACTCTTCATTTATTTTATAGAAATCATCTATTGGATCTCTACCTTCAATTCCTGATGCATCTATAACGTGTATTAAAACCTTTGTTCTCTCTACATGTCTTAGGAAATCTATTCCAAGTCCTACTCCCTCATGTGCTCCTTCGATTAAACCAGGTATATCAGCTAAAACAAAACTCTTTACTCCCTGCATTTCAACAACACCAAGGTTTGGTTTAAGGGTTGTAAAGTGATAATTTGCAATTTTGGGTTTAGCACCAGTTACCATTGATAAAATTGTTGATTTACCTACATTAGGAAATCCTATTAATCCAACATCAGCTAACAACTTCAATTCAAGTGTTATCCATTTTTCTTCCCCAGGCATACCTGGTTCTGCAAAATTAGGTGCCTGCCTTGTTGGAGTTGCAAATCTTGTATTTCCTCTTCCACCTCTTCCTCCTTTACATACTACAAATTCTTGACCTTCCTCTACTAAATCAGCTATTACTCTTTCAGTCTCTGCATCCTTTATTACAGTACCTGCTGGAACCTTTATAACCAAATCTTCACCGTCTTTACCGAATTTGTTATTTGTACCACCATTTTCTCCACGCTGAGCTTCATATTTCTTTTGATATTTAAAATCTAATAATGTACGCATATTGACATCAACTTTGAATATAACATCTCCACCGCGTCCACCATCTCCACCATCTGGTCCACCAAATGGAACATACTTTTCTCTTCTAAATGATACACAACCGTGTCCTCCATCGCCTGCTTTAACGTATATCTTAGCTACATCTACAAACATAATGTTCACCACCTTACTGTATATTAATCATTACAATTTTCTTATCGTTTTCTTTATATAGTGATATATTTTCAGAAATTAGAATAAAGTTTAAATTGTTATTATTTAAGTCAATTTCCATATCATTGTATAATAAAATTTGTACCCCTTCTTCAATTTCTTTTGCATCTATATAGATCTCCTGTTTTTTAAATTCTTTTCTTAAAATATCATAAAGTTCCTGCTTAAATATATCTAAATTTTCTATGTACTTGTTAATATTTTTGCTTAATTTTTCTTCTGATATGTAAAAATTTAAATTTTTTAATTGCCATTCAAGTGCACATCTCTCTATTGAATTTATTATGTCATTAATTATTAAAGATAAATAGCTATTATCAAGATTATAAAGTTGACTTAACATATACATTCTTGAGTTTATTTTTTTTATATAGTTTAATGCTTCTTCAGGTTTATTTATTTGTAGATATCCATAAATAACCTGTAAGTAATTCATAAAATCGTGCCTCTGTTTTCGCATTTGATTCATACACCATTTTATGTTTGATTTATCCTTCATAAAATCACCTACTTGCAAGTGTATTAACATTTAAATAATACACCACCAATATATAAAATGCAACAAAAATGCACCCTACTGGGTGCATTTATTATTGTGCAATTTCAGCTGGATATACGCTTACTTTCTTTCTATCTTTACCGTATCTTTCGAATCTTACTACACCATTTATTAATGCAAATAGAGTATCGTCTTTTCCTCTACCTACATTTTCACCTGGATGTATCTTAGTTCCTCTTTGTCTTACAAGTATGTTGCCTGCAAGAACAAATTGTCCATCTGCTCTCTTGACACCAAGTCTTTTGGATTCACTATCTCTACCGTTCTTGGAGCTACCGACACCTTTCTTATGAGCCATTGATTACACCTCCTTATAAGAAAGCTCTATATTAATTAAGCTTCGATTTTTTCAATCTTAATTTGAGTATAAGGTTGACGATGACCTTGCTTTCTTCTGTAATCCTTCTTAGCCTTAAATTTGAAAACTATTACCTTCTTAGCCTTTCCGTGCTTAACAACTCTTGCTACTACCTTTGCACCTTCAACTGTTGGAGCACCAACTGTTAACTTTCCATCCTTTGATACTGCAAGAACTTCGTTGATTTCAACAGTTGAATCAACATCAGCATTTAGCTTTTCTACAAAAAGTAGGTCACCTTCTTGTACTCTGTATTGCTTTCCACCTGTTGCTATAACTGCGTACATTTTTACACCTCCTCTAACCAGTCTCGCCGTAGAACAAGGCACCCTTTGGTTTAAAGCCCGTCTCGAGCGGTCTACAGATGGTAGTTTATCATACATAAGGCTTTTATGTCAACACTTTTTTACTTTTTAATCTGAATTATTATTTTATCATCATCTTCTTCAATTATAGATAAGTTATTTTTATTTCTTATTAAGTTTAATTCTAATTCATCATCTATTATTTTATAGTCTTTTATATCACTTGAAATTAACTTTATTTTAGTTTTATTTTTCTTTTCAATTTCTTTAACTAATATATTAATAATAGATTCATTTTGCAAGTATATACTATTATTAATTAAAATATAAATTTCACTTGAATTTTTTTGTGTTAATAAAAGCTCAATTTCCCTTAAAATAGTATAAATACTTTTTGATTTTAGTTCTATATCATAATACTTCTCAAAAAAACTTTTATTGTACCTTTTACGTGAAGCTTCCATTATACCTAATTTAGTAAACCCAAAAACTTGTAAATCTAAATTCTTTTTTTCAATTATTTCATTTACATATTTCTCTAACTCTTTTCTCTTTTTGAAATCTAAATCGATAAAATCAATTAATATATTACCATTTAAATTATATTTTATTATAAAGTCTATAATAACATCACACGCTTCCTTATTTATTTCAAAAGCATTATTGGTATTAGTGGATAAGGATGAATTAACATCTATTATTGTAAAAGCCTCTGTTAAATCTACAATCACACTACCACCGTTCTTCATTGTTATAACTCGTGATGTATTATTTTTAATAACTTCTTCTATAAAGTAAGGAATATTTTCATCAATTATAATATGTTTATCTTTAAAATTACCCCTTTTACTTAATTCTCTTTTTAATTTTTCATTGTTAACTTTAATTGATTCAATGTTTTTATCTAAAATTTCATCTTCAATATTTTTATAAAACTCATTATTTTTATAGATTAAATATGGTGGTTTAATAAAACTTTTTCTTTGTAGTATTCCGTCCGCTATCTTTGATAATCTGTAGTATTCTTCTTCAACTTCTTTTATATCTTCTATCGTTGTATTGGTTCTTATTATATATCCGTATCTACCATCGTAATTATCTAAATGCTGAGTATTGAAATTTTTATTTTTAGTAGATATACTGATTTCTTTACTATTTATGTTTAAAATTATGTATCTACCCTTTAATTGTAATTTGTCTTTAACTCTTGGCCCTTTATTACCTTTTGCTTCCCTACTTACTTGAACTATCACATCTTGGTTAATAGTGTATTGGTTAGAAAAAAGAGGCATAATAGCCTCCTTTTTAAATCCTATATCCACAAAAGCCACCTTCATTTTGTCTGAAATACCTTTAATCTTACCTACATATATATTGTCACATATATCTTCTTCATATTTATTTTCTATATAGATTTTTACTAATCTATTTTCATCCATAAGTAAAGCTCTGTTTTGTATATTATTTTCATCTATTAGTAGTATCATTTAATCACATCCTGCTAAAGAATTCATCAAGAGGTACTAAATCATTTTTAACTTTTGTATACATTTCTGTTCTTTTTATAATTGGAACTCCTATTGCAACAGATTCTTTTAGTATATCAGCAATAACTTCTGGACTTAAGCTTCCAGAATTTGAAGTTAAAACAATACATTCTAATATAAAATAGTTTTCATCTATATTTTTTATCTTTAAATCAAAAATCATTTCTTTTATATTAATTGATTTTTCTCCTGACTTTGTCTTTTTTGTTTTAATGATTTCTTTTGCATTTATAATATTATTTACTGCCTCTTCAATTTTATTATTTTGAGAACGTTTTAGCTTTATTTCATATCTTGAAGCATAAGTTGCTGCCATACAAGTAGGCATTTTTTTGTTTATTGGTATAACCTTCAATACCTCTAAACCAATTGGCATATTAAAATTAATTTTTTCTAATATTTCATTTTTGTCTATAAAAGAATCAAATTCAATATCAATATATTCAGCAAAACTTTCTATTCCAACAGATAAAGGTGATGCAAAGGAAATACTTGGATGAGGATTGAATCCCTTTGAATAAGTCAAGGGTAATCCTGCTCTTCTTATTGCTCTATGAAGAGTTCTCATCGTATCCAAATGAGAAATATATTTTGTATTTCCCATCTTCTTTAGTTTAAATACATATCTATTCATTAAAACATTTACCACCTTTCAAAAGTTTTGTAATTCCACATCCTGTACAACCTTGCCTACAATCTGGCGTTAAAATACCTTTTTCAGCCTTTTTATATTCATTTATTAAATACTCTTTGCTTACACCTACATCAATAAAATCCCAAGGCAATACTTCGTCTAAACTTCTTTCTCTTGTTGCATAAAAATGTGGGTCTATATTACACTCTTCAAATGCCTTCATCCATTTTTCAAAGTCAAAATGCTCCTGCCATCCATCAAATTTACAACCTAACTCCCAAGCTTTAACAAGAACCTTAGTTAATCTTCTATCTCCCCTTGAGAATACTCCCTCTAAAAAGCTAATAGGCGTCTCGTGCCAATTATATGTTATAAACCTACTTTTTATTTTTTCCTTTAATAATTTTTGTTTTCTATAAAGTTCATCCATTGTATTTTGACCAAACCATTGAAACGGTGTAAAGGGCTTTGGTACAAAGGATGAAGTACTAACTGTAACATTTAGTCCCTTTTGACGTTTTTCCTTTGGAACCTTAAAATACTCATCAACAACTTTATATGCTAAGTCTGCAATACCTTCAACATCCTCATCTTCTTCAAATGGAAGCCCAATCATAAAGTAAAGTTTTATATTATTCCAACCTAATTCAAAGGCACTACGTACTGACTTTATTAAGTCTTCTTCTGTAACACCCTTGTTTATAACATCTCTCATTTTTTGCGTTCCAGCTTCTGGTGCAAAAGTCAGTCCTGTTTTTCTTACCTTCTGTATCTCATTTATTAAATTAACAGAGAAGGAGTCTATTCTAAGTGACGGCAATGATATGCCAACATTGCTCTCCTTATATTTTTCAATTAATTTATTAACCAAGTTTTGAATATCTGAATAGTCACAAATACTAAGTGAAGTTAAGGATATCTCATCATATCCAGTTTCATTAATAAGTTTATCTGCCAAATCAATTAACTTTTCTGTCTTTTTTTCTCTAATAGGCCTATATATCATGCCAGCTTGACAAAATCTACAACCTCTTGTACATCCTCTAAATGTCTCAAGCATAATTCTGTCATGTACAACTTCAGTAAGTGGAACTATCATCTTTTCTGGATAGAAGGAATTATTTAGATCTTTTATTATTCTCTTCTTTATATTTGTTTTATAAGTTTCTTTCTTAGGAACCATCCTCTTTATTGTTCCATCCGTATTATATTCTATTTCATATAGTGAGGGAACATATATTCCTTCTATTTCACTTACCTTCTCTAAAAACTCCTGCCTTGATGCATTTGATTTTTTAAATTTAGAGTATAAATCTAACACCTCATTTAATACTTCTTCCCCCTCACCAAGCACAAAAAAATCTGCAATATCTGCTAATGGCTCAGGATTGTAAGCACAAGGGCCTCCAAAAACAACAAAAGGATGATTACTTCTATCCTTTGAATATAAAGGAATATGTGCTAAATCTAACATATTAATTATGTTTGTATAACTCATTTCATATTGTAATGTAAAGCCAACAAAATCAAATTCACTAAGTGCATCCTTTGTTTCTAATGCAAAAAGAGGTATATCATTTTCTCTCATTAATCTTTCCATATCTGGCCAAGGAGCAAATGCCCTTTCGCAATAACAATCTTCTCTTTCATTTAGCAAATGATAGATAATCTTCAAACCTAAATGTGACATACCAACTTCATAAACATCAGGAAAACAAAATGCAAATCTTATCTTATCTTTTTTATCCTTAATTACTGAATTTACTTCATTTCCAACATATCGTGCTGGCTTTTGTACCTTTAATAATATTTCTTCGTTTAAGTTTATCATTAAAAACTCCTCCCAGATTTTTTTATTAATTCTTCAAAAGTAACATTACCAAAACTTAAAAAGTAATTAATAATCTCATATTCTGTAACCTTACCTATAATTTTTGTATTTTCAAATACATATATTACATAATATTTATTAAAACAAAAAGTCTTAATAATATCAAGGATTTTATTTGAAGATTGTACCCCTTTTAATTTAATCTTTATTATCCTTCTGTTTTTAAAGAAAATATTTTTCGCATATACATCCTTTAATATGTTTATTACAATATTATTATAATCAATAATTGAATTTATAATAATTGCTATGCCAACAAAAAATATTAATATAAAATTTAATTTGTTAATATTTAGAAAAGAAACAATCAAAAGAAAAACTGCAAAAATGATACTACACAAATTTACTATAATATAAGATTTATAAAAACCAACATAATATTTTAAAATCATTCTTAATGTTCTACCACCATCTGAATAATTAAATGGCATTATATTAAATAAAAATAGAACAAAGTTAACCCTAAACAAAATTTCATTTGAAAAAACATAATAAAAAAACAAAATACAAATCAAATTAGAGGCAGGACCAGATAATGATATAGCAACATCATAGATTGGATTGATGATTTCTTCTTTAAAATTTATATTAAATCCTGTCCACTTAAATTTTATGCTTTCAATTGTGTACCCGAATATATAGGAACATAAAATATGTGCTAATTCATGCATAAGGTAAAAAATCATATATAAAAGAATAACTTTAACATAAGTCATTTTTTACCTCTATCTATTGCTTAGAAATTTAAGAGGATCCACATAGCTTCCTGAGTGCATAACTTCAAAATGAAATGACTTATTTTTTTCCTTATCAACTTTTCCAAGTATATCGCCTTTTTTAATTTCTTCACCTACATCTTTATTTAATTCTATAAGGTTATAATATACTGTTTTGTAATTATCTTTGTGACTTACAGTTACTACTATTCCATTATCCTTTGTATTTTCAACTTTTTCTATTATTCCATCATAAACACACAGTACATTATATGTATCTTTAACTTCAATATCTATACCATTGTTAAAAAAGCTCTTTTTGCTATTTGGATCTACGTATTCACCAAAGGGCTTAATTATTTGACCATCTAATGGCATAAAATCAAGTTTAAATACTTCTTTTTTATTTTGAAATATATTATTTGAAAATACACTAATATAATTACTATGACTAACTATATTTTTAATAGTTTGAGTATAATCCTTTCTATAATATTCTTCTATTTTAAATAATACAGTATTACCATTGTACGTATAAGTTATCTTTATTGTAAACATAAGAATAAAAATAACAGCTACAACTGCCAGCCTCTTTGTAAATCCCTCAAGATATTTATTATTTTTCCTTTTATATACAAACCTATTATAATTATAATAATTCATTTAAAGCACCTCCTTTTTAATCTACTATATATTTATTTTTAGGTAATAAAAAAATGCATGCAAAAGCATGCATTTTAAAAATTTATTTTTTTTCTTCTCATACTTACATTTAAAATAAGACCTATTGCAATAACATTAGTTAATAGAGATGTTCCACCATAACTCATAAAAGGCAGTGGTATACCAGTTATAGGCATTAAACCTATATCCATACCTATATTTTGAAATATTTGAAATCCTATCATAGTAACAATACCTATAACAAGATATTGTCCAAACTTATCCTTTGCAACCTTTGATATTTTTATAGATTTATAAAGAATGTTAAGATACAAAATTAAAAGAATAATTGAACCTAAAAATCCCCAATTCTCTGCAAAAACAGCAAATATAAAGTCGGTATGAGCTTCTGGTATAAATTTACCTGATGAAAGCTGTGTATTCCCTTGTATTATATCTGCAAAGGATGATTTTGGGAAAAACCTTCCTGATGCTATAGCAAGCTTAGCCATTGATGCATTATATCCTGCACCTAATCTATCTAACTCAGGATTTAAAAAAACAAGTATTCTATGTTTTTGATATGTCTTAATTATGTTTAAATTCCAAGCTATTGGTATTAAAATTGCAAGGATAGTCACAGGTATATAAATAAACTTCATATCCAAGCCTGCAACAAATAATATACCTAATACAATAACTGCAATTATCATATTTGTCCCTAAGTCTGGCTGCAACTGTATTAACCCCATAGGAATTAAAACAAAAATTGCAACCCTTTTTAACACCTCAAATTTATTTACTTCATCTACATCCTCTAATATTTTTGATAATCCAATTATAATTGATAGCTTTGCAAATTCTGATGGCTGAATACCAAAAGGACCAATACCAAGCCAAGCCTTAGCTCCATTTACTTCCCTACCAAATAACAAAACTGCTATTATTAATAAATTAGTAACAACATATATTATCTTGTAATAGGACCCTATTGTTGTATAATCAATTGTGATTACAAATACAAAGGCTACTAAAGCTACTAATAATATAATAAATTGAGCAATTGTATTTCTAAAATTTCCAGTTTCCAAGGCATTATTTGCAAACATTATAGTTGTAATTCCTAAAATACAAATAGCAATCATACTAAAAAATATACTCCAATCAAAGTATCTAAACAATTTTTTATTTATTTTAATCATACTACACCTCCTTAACTACTATATTATAAAACAAAAAAGAAGATAAGAAAACATCTTATCTTCCAAATTCCTTCATCTTCTTTATTGGTATATTTGCAACAAGTGCCGGAGAAGAAGTTCCTTGCTCACCTGCTCTTGTAAGTTTTATTTCCAATCCTGATTCATCAATTTCTGCATAATCTGAAATAACCCTAATAATATCTCCTTTTACCATTTCTAAAAACTGTGGTGAAACATTTGCTCTATCGTGTATGAGTATTAATTTTAACCTTTCCTTCGCTACATCCTTTGAAGGAGTTTCCTTACTAAAAAACTTAAATAAATCCATAGCAACACCCCTTACTTCTTAAAGAATATCTTCTTAATTGATGCCAAAAGTCCAGATGGTTCTTCCTCAAGATCTAAGAATGGAACTTCTTCCCCCATTATTCTTCTTGCTACATTTCTATAAGCTTTACCTGCCTTTGAGTTTTCATCAGTTACTGCTGGCTCACCTCTGTTTGTAGAAATGACAATTTTTTCATCTTCTGGAATTATTCCAAGTAACTTAATCGCCAATATATCAGTCATATCATCAATATTTAGCATTTCGCCCTTCTTTGTCATTTCATATTTTATTCTATTTATTATAAGCTGATGATCTTCTAATCCTTTTGCCTCAAGCTTTCCAATAATTCTATCTGCATCTCTAACAGCAGAAACCTCTGGAGTTGTAACTACTATTGCTCTATCTGCTCCAGCTACAGCATTTTCAAATCCATGTTCAATTCCTGCAGGGCAATCTATTATTATGTAATCAAACTCCTTTTTTAAATCATCTATTAATTTTTGCATTTGTTCTGGCGTAACTGCTGTTTTATCCTTTGTTTGTGCTGTAGGTAGTAAAAATAAATTGTCAAACCTTTTATCCTTTATTAGTGCTTGTTTTAATCTACAAGTACCTTCTACAACATCTACTAAATTATAAACAATTCTATTTTCTAATCCTAAATGTAAATCTAAATTTCTTAAACCAGTATCTGCGTCTACTACAACAACTTTATTTCCAAGCATAGCAAGTGCTGTACCTATATTTGCTGTGGTTGTTGTTTTTCCAACGCCACCTTTTCCTGAAGTTACAACAATAGCCACTCCCATTATTTAATCCCTCCATCATCATATAAATTTATATGGTTCTATTACTATTAAATTATCCTTTACTTTAGCTACTTCTGGTACCTTAGGTTTTATTTTTTCATCAGGAGCCCTCGATGTTATATCAGCAATCTTTAACAAGGATGGTTGTAACATATAAGCTGCTACTATTGCTTTTCTATTACCATTAGCTCCAGCGTGTACAACTCCCCTTAAAGCACCTAAAATAACTATATTACCATTTGCTATTATCTCTGCACCTGAATTAACGTCACCAATAACTACAATATTACCTTGATAATTTATTCTTTGTCCAGATCTCACTGTATTTTTTATAAATTTTGTTCTTCCCTCATATATGCCAGAAAAAACCTTTTCTGTTTCTTCCTTTACCTTAATATTTTCAAAATATGCATTTATGTCATATCTTTCTTTTAATAACTCAATCATATATTTCAAAAATGATTCATCTAATAAATTAAGCTTGTCCACTAATTTTAATCTACTACCTTTAAAAAAATCCTTAGCATTGTCAAGTTTATTAATTATTTCTTCTTCAATAACTTCTTTATTATTGCTATTTAAATACAGGATTAGCCCTTCTTTAGTTCCCTTAATCACAATGCTACCCATTTTTACCTCCAAGGTCACTTAATAATATTATTCTACGTCAATTTTAAATTTCCTTCTAAAAAATTATTACACTTATTTATTTTAACATACAAATTCATTTTAAAAAATACATTTTTTGATATTGAAACTTGTCTAAATAATTAGGGGAATCATTTTAAAAATGACTCCCCTAATTATTATTATATTAGTGTGTTGTTGATATCTGTGAATTTGATGTTTCACTATTTGGCTGCATTTTATTTAATCCAAAATATTCATCATAAATATCCTTTACAACACTTGCACAGGAATATCCGTGTCCAGCATTATAGACCAATACTACAACTACTATTTGTGGATCATTAATTGGAGCAACCCCTACATATACACCGTTTGCAACAACACCATCTGCACTTGCCCTTTTAGCTATTTCACTTGAAAAATCATTGAAAATCTGAACTGTTCCAGTTTTTCCTCCTGTTGGAATAGGATAATTCCTAAAAACGCTTGCTGCAGAACCTTCTTCATTAACCTTTTGTAATCCCTGCATTACTGCATTATAAGTTTCAGGTTTTATTTCAACCTTATCTAATACTTCAGGTTCTACTTTATACTTTAAAGAGCCATCAGGATTTAATATCTCTTTAACTAAATGCAGTTTATATCTATTACCTCCATTGACTACAGTCATATAAAACTGTGCAAGCTGAAGTGGTGTAAATTGATTTTCTCCCTGTCCTATTGATGCACTTAGTAGGTCTGATAATCTCTTAGCTTCTGCTATAAATTGGTTATATGCACTATTTATATATTTTTTTTGATTTTCACTAAGTCCAGCTAATCTTGTATCATCTAAATTCTCGTTTAAAAACATTTCTTTTATATCTGATAATAACTTATCATCTTCTTTTATTTTTAGCTTTTCCATTATATTTTTTAAATATTTTCTTATAAAGAGTGCCTTCCTTTTTTCTACACTACTTGCTTGACCAAAATTTTCACCTATTTCAATTCCTGTTGCTGAATTATTACCATTTCTTATTAAATTATACTTCTTAACCCATTTATCAAATTTATCCCATCCCATTTTTTGAGCAACTGCATAATAAAAATAGTTGCAGGATACCTGTAATGCTTTAGCTACATTAACCGGTCCGTGAGTTGTATGTTTTTCATTCCATATCCAACAATTACCTTTAAATCCCGGTAATTCTCTATACATACCCTTATCAACTATAATTGTATTAGGAGTTATTATGCCCTCCTCAAGTGCCGCAATAGAAGTTAATAGTTTAAAGGTTGAACCTGGAGGAACTAATGATTTTGTAGCATAATTGTATAAGGGCTTTGGTACTATATCAAGTTTTAATACTTCATTATAATATTTTTGTGTCTCTGTTAAAAATTTTTCTGGTGTGAAAATACGCAATCTTGTTTCTTCATCCTTTATTGTACCAAACTCTGCAAATAGATTAGGATCAAAACTTGGTTTGCTTACCAAAGCAAGTATTTCTCCTGTTTTTACATTAGCAACAACAACAGCTCCTCTATTGGCATTGGGTCTTCTAGTTCCATCAACCTTGCCTTCCTGCAAGTTTTTAAATAGCCTCTCTAATGATTCTTCTGCCACCTTTTGTAGATTATAACTTATTGTTGTAACTATTGTATCACCTGGTATTCCTTCTACTTCACCGATTAATTTTAATTGATTACCAAATTTATCTACCGTTATATATTTTTCTTTAGGTTCTCCCCTTAGGGATGCACCATATTCGTTTTTGGTTATATTTTCAAATTTTGCCTCAAGACCTATTGCACCAATCCACTCATTGTTTATATCATAGCCTAAACTTTTATACTGTTCTGCTGTGTCTTCTCCAGCTCTACTTAGGTATCCTAAAATATGTGAGGCAAAATCTCCATTTGGATAATATCTTAAGGGTTCTTCATTAAAGGATACATTAGGTAGTTCCTCAGATTTCATCGCTATATAAAAAGCTGTTTTTCTTGAAACATTTTTAGCTATTTCAACAGGTTTATATTTATAAAATCTATTTTTTTCAATTAATAGCCTTAAAGACAATACATCTTTAGCCTCCTGTAGGCTCATATTTTCAACAAAAATATATCTATCTTCATTTTTATTTGCTATCTTATATTTAACAAACAATTCATATAATGTTTGGTTTGCATCTAAATCTAAAGGTAGATTATAGTCTTTTTTAAATCTTTCTTCCTTTGCCTTTAGAATTTTTTGTCTTTTTTCTTCTATTTTCTTTAACTTTTCTTCTTGGCTTATATTATCATTTAAATTTAAATCCTCTTCAGACACATAAACATCAAAATCAAATTCAACCTTATTATTATCAATCTTAATTGGTAAAGTATCTAAAATCAATTTTTCATAGTCTGGCGTTTCATTCTTTAAAACTCTAATTGCCTTTAAAAGCACCTTTGGTATATCCTTCTCAGGTACTACCTTCCTATTATCTGTATATATTATATTAAAACTTTGTATATTAGTAGCAAGTTTAATGCCTTCAGTTGTTAAAATCTCTCCTCTTTGTGGTTTTTCACTATAAACTCTACTAAATACAGCTTCTGCCTGCTGACTATAATAATCTCCATTTATTAATTGTAAGAAGGCTAACCTTAATGCTAAAGTCAGAAACATCATAATTAATATAATTGTAAAGTATTTTATTCTATTTTTCTTCATTAAACCACCTACTACTTAAAACTTCCAATCCTTTTTTAATTTTTCGGACATATTTACTTTTTTAACAACGTTATATATAAAAGGACATATAGACGCATTCAAAATTATCTCATATACAAATAATATCAAAAACTTTTCATAACTATAATTTAATATACCTGATGGATATATAAAGATAAAAACAAGTATGAATTTTACTAAGGTTGATAGGCAAGTAAACAATATAGGAATTACTATTGTATCTTTATAGATCTTATTTTCTATTAAATTAACAACAAATGAAACAATTATATAGATTAAAGTATTAATTCCAAAAATATAAGGAAAAAAGGCATCTTTAAAAATGCCTATTGGTAAAACTACAAATATCAATTCTACTTTGTCAAGAAACATTGATATACTTACAATATAAATTAACAGCAAATCCACTTTTATACCAAAAATACTAAAATTCATAAATATAGTATTTTGTAATATTAAACATAATAAACCAATCAATACAAAAGTAATACTTCTTTTCACAACACTTTCCCCTTTATTTAACTAAAACTTGTACTTTTTTAATTTTTGAGAAATCAACCGCTGGTTTTATAAACGCAGTCTTTGATAAATTTATCTTTTCATATTCAATTCTTTCTATAGTTCCAACTATAATACCGCTTGGTACTAAAACATCTGGATTTGTTGTTATATTACTTGTTATTACAATATTACCTTTATCAGCTTTAGTTTCACTTGGCAAAAATTGAACTTTACATAAACTATCGTTGTTACTTCCAATTAATAGCCCATCATCACCTGTTTCATTAATTGTAACAGGAATTTTTGAGTTTTCATCTAAAATTGTCATAACCTTAGAGGTTGTACTATTAACTTCAACAACTTTACCTACTAAACCATCGGCTGCTCTAACATAACAACCTTTTTTTACCCCGTCATTACTTCCTACATCCAATATGACAACATTAAACCAATTATCTCCTACTTTACCAATAACATTAGCTGATATATATTTAAAATTATTATCATTTTTATATTGTAATAGTCTATTTAATTCGGTATTTTCGGATTTAATTTTCTCATAGTCTATTAATTTTAATTTCAAATCTTGAATCTGACTTTTTAGTTCTATATTTTCTTTCCTTAATGTTGAAATTGAAGATAAAAAAGAAAAAATATTATATATCCTTTGCCCCGCATTATATACCTGTTTTTGTATTGGGGCTATAGCTGAATTTATTACCCCTTGTATAGCCCCTTCATTGCTTCTATTATTTGCAGTAATTCCAATAAAAATAGTAAGTACAAGGCAAAGAACAAGTATTATGGTTAACAACCTGTTCTTTAAAAAATCCATTTAGCTCCCTCTTTCTATATTATCTATTTTTTTGTGGGAAACCAAAGCCTTTATTTAAACCTAACTTATCTATATTATCAAGAGCCTTACCTGCACCTATAGCAACACAATCAAGCGGATTTTCTGCAATATGAACAGGCATATGAGTTTCCTTATTTATTAATTTATCTAATCCCTTTAAAAGGGCACCTCCACCTGTTAACATTATTCCCTTATCCATAATATCTGCAGCAAGCTCTGGTGGAGTTTTTTCAAGTGTTGATTTTATTGAATCTATTATCGCTGCAACTGGCTCCTTTATTGCTTCTCTTATCTCTTCTGATGAGATTGTAATTACCTTTGGTAAACCTGATATTAGATCTCTTCCCTTTATATCCATTGTTGTTTCTTCTTCGTCTGGGAAAGCTGACCCAATCTCCATTTTTATCTGTTCGGCTGTTCTTTCACCAATCATTAAATTATATTCCTTCTTTATATATTGTACGATTGACTGATCAAGCTCATCACCTGCTATTCTTAAAGACTTACTTGTAACTATTCCTCCAAGTGATATAACTGCAACCTCAGTTGTTCCTCCACCTATATCTACAACCATACTTCCAGTAGGTTCGCTAACTGGAAGTCCTGCACCTATTGCTGCAGCCATAGGTTCCTCCATTAAATAAACTTCCCTTGCACCTGCATGTTTTGTAGCTTCTTCAATAGCTCTTTTTTCAACTTCTGTTACACCAGATGGAAAACAAACAACTATTCTTGGCTTCACAAATGAACTATTATTTGTTACTTTTCTTATAAACTTATTTAACATTGTTTGTGTAACATCAAAGTCTGCTATAACTCCATCTTTAAGAGGTCTTATTGCAACAATATTACCTGGTGTTCTACCTATCATTTCCTTAGCTTCATCTCCAACTGCCAAAACCTGCTTTGTATTATCATTTCTTATTGCAACAACCGATGGTTCCCTCAAAATTATTCCTTTGCCCTTTAAATATATTAAAGTATTTGCTGTTCCTAAATCAATTCCCATATCTTTTGAAATGCTAAATAATCCCATATTTCATACTCCTTTCATGATGTCATATTATATTTTTTTCCTTAAAGCTTAAATAATTTATATCTCCAATTATAATATGATCTAAAACTTCAATTCCAATTATTTTTCCTGCCTCAATTAATCGCTTCGTAATATTTATATCCTCTTGACTCGGAGTTACATCTCCTGAAGGATGGTTATGACATAATATAATTGAAGCAGAACTAACTTTAATTGCCTCTATAAAAACTTCCCTTGGATGTACTATTGATGAGTTTAAACTTCCTATTGAAATATCCTTTATTTGTATAACATAATTTTTTGTATTTAAAAATATAACTCTAAAATGCTCCTTTGATAGGAATCTCATCTCATCCATTACAAGCATAGCCACATCTTCTGGTGAAGTTATCTTAACTCTATTATTCCCTTTAAATGAATTTAACCTTTTGCCTATTTCAACACAAGCTTTTATTTCACAAGCCTTAGCAAGACCTATACCCTTTATTTTGCTAAGCTCATAAACAGAACTTTTTGCAATAAATGTTATTCCTCCATAATTAGTAATTAATCTTTTAGCCAAATCAAGTGCACTTTCTGATTTAGTGCCTGTACGCAATATTATTGCTAAAAGCTCTTGATTTGATAGGACTTCTTCACCATATTTCAAAAGTCTTTCTCTTGGTCTTTCATTAATGGGGATATCTTTTATTTTGATTGAATAACAGTCCATATTATCCTTCTCCTTAAAACAAATTTATCCCCATCCTATTAATTATATCATATAGTTTACTTACTGGTAAACCAACCACATTAAAATAACATCCATCTATTTTTTCAACAAATAAACCACCAAATCCTTGTATGGCATAAGCTCCTGCTTTACCAAAGGGTTCATTGGTTTCAATATACCATTTTATTTGTAAATCACTTAATTCTTTAAAATACACGTATGTACAAGAATAATCAACAATACAATCATTTCTAAACATCACACATATTCCTGTATAAACCTCGTGGCGATCTCCACTTAAAAATTTTAGCATATTAAAAGCATCTTCTTCATCTGATGGCTTTCCAAGCACTCTTCCATCTTTATATACTATAGTGTCAGCAGCAATAATTAAGGCTTCATCATTAACTTTTTGCTTTACATCTAAAGCCTTATTATAAGCAAAATTTTTAACAAGTTCAATAGGGTCATTTAAATTTATTTCTTCTTTAAAATCAGATGGAACAACATCAAAATTTAAATTTAAATTTTTTAACATTTCTATTCTTCTTGGAGATGATGATGCTAAAATTATTTTCATTTGTATCACCTAACTCTTTTTATAAAAATAATACCTAATATGAAACCTATAATAGTAAATAAATTCAATTTCAAATTAAAACCTAATACAAAATTAAAAAACATAATGTCGATAACTATGGGCTTTTGTGTTCCTATAACTAACTCAGTAGTTAAAAAACTCAAACTTTTTATTTTAGATAGGGTTATATATACAGCTTCACCTGCTAAGACACAAAGAAGCAATACAAAAAAATCAAATATTTTTTCTTTTGTTTTACCCATAAATTTCCCCCTTTTAAATGTTGACAAAAAATAATAATTTTAATCATATCACAAATAAGTTTATCATTTTAAAATATTATCTACAATACCTATATCTATATTAATAAAAATTTAATATTTAGTCTGAACAACGTTATAATAATTCATACTTTTAACAATATAATAAATGACTTTATCTTGATTATTGCTTTTAATGGCTTCTTGATAATCCGTTAAAATATTAATTACATCATTTATTTTATTATCATCTTTATATTTATTATAAAACTCCTTTAACATTTGATTAAACTGCTCCTGAGAAACTTGTCCGTCTTTAACTAATATTTGAGCTATGATTAGTTTATTTATATAATCTGTAGTCTTTTCAACCTGTTGATTATTTTTATTTTTGATATCCAACTGTCTTATAATTGAATCAATACGTTTTTTTTCAAGTTCAAGCTTTTTATTTTGAATAAAGTTTAAATCTGTAGATACATCCGTTATAACTCTATATATTTCATTATCTTTATAGTAATGTCCATATATACCAATTTTATTTAGTTCTTGAACCATACTCTTTGCATTTGTTTCATTCGTAAATACACCAACTTGTAATAGATAAACTTTATTTGCTTTATTAATTGCAATTGTATTTACGCCATTATTTTTTAAACTGTATTTTGGTAATATTATAAAATTTGTTATGGCCCAACCCACCATTATTGATACTATTGGTATTATTAATATAAAATATAAAATACCTAATTCAAACTTGGATAAACCATTCTTTTTTAATTCTAACCTTGTGTATCTCATTTTATCCCCTCCTTTATTTCAATTAAATTATATTTAATTAAGTAAGAAATTATTATATTTTTTATATAAAATTATTTTTAGCATAAAAAAAATGGTTCTATAATAAATGTTGGGGCGTAGCCCCAGCATATTTTTTTACAAAAAAAATATGCACCTGTTTTAGATGCCTGGTAAAATTAAATTAACTACAAAAATATTACCTGAAAGGAGGCATCCTACAAGTGCACACTAATAATTGTATCAAAAATTTACTTGGTTTTAAAGATGTTATTATAACAAAAGTACTTGATAATGTTTGCTATGAAATTTATTTAGAAATGAAAAAGAAGCCTCATACTTGTCCTCGTTGTAATTCTGAAACTCGTAGAGTTCACGACTAT